>CAMDEB010000056.1 GCA_945893085.1 Rhodoplanes serenus
GGCGGACGCGAAGAAATAGGCCCCAAAACGCCGTTTTCCTTGCTTCGCCCGCGGCCCGTCGCTATATGCAGGCCATCTCACACGCGGACCGTGGCCTTCGGGCCGTCCGGTGGCCCCGATCGCAATGTCGGGGCTCACAAGTCCGCGGCGGATCAACCGGAGAATGACCATGTCGCTACCCGACTACAGCATGCGCCAGCTTTTGGAAGCTGGTGTCCATTTCGGCCATCAAGCCCATCGCTGGAACCCGAAGATGAACGAGTTCATCTTCGGCGTCCGCAACAACATCCACATCATCGACCTCGCCCAAAGCGTGCCGATGCTGCATCGCGCGCTGACCGCCGTGAGCGACACCGTCGCCAAGGGCGGCCGCATCCTGTTCGTCGGCACCAAGCGGCAGGCGCAGGACCCCGTCGCCGAGGCCGCCAAACGCTGCGCGCAGTATTACGTCAACTCGCGCTGGCTCGGCGGCACGCTGACCAACTGGAAAACCATCTCGGGATCGATCTCGCGGCTGCGCAAGCTCGACGAGATGCTCGCTTCGAACGAGGCCCAGGGCTACACCAAGAAAGAGCGCCTCGACCTGCAGCGCGAGCGCGACAAGCTCGACCGCTCGCTCGGCGGCATCAAGGAAATGGGCGGTCTGCCCGACCTGCTGTTCGTGATCGACACCAACAAGGAAGACATCGCGATCAAAGAGGCCCAGCGCCTCGGCGTGCCGGTCGCGGCCGTCGTCGACACCAATTCCAATCCCGACGGCATCACCTTCGTGATTCCCGGCAACGATGACGCGAGCCGCGCCATCACGCTGTATTGCGACCTGATCGCCAGGGCCGCGATCGACGGCATCTCGCGTGCGCAAGGCGAACGCGGCATGGACATCGGCGCAGCCGCCGCGCCGGTGGTCGAGGAACTGCCGCCGGCCGACACTGGCCTTGGCTTCGAGCCGCTGCCGGGTCCGCGCGGCGTCGCCGACGATCTGAAGAAGATCGCGGGAATTTCGCCGGCGATCGAGAAGAAGCTGCAGGATCTCGGCATCTTCCATTACACCCAGATCGCCGAACTGAGCCCGACGGCCGCGCACAATGTCGGCGAGGAGGTAGGGCTTCCCGGCCGCGTCGACGGCTGGGTCGCCAAGGCCAAAGAACTGACCGCCGAGTAACTGACGGCCGAGTGACGCTCGGCGGGCGCGGGCGCAAAGCCCGCGTCACAATAGGATCGCATGATGGCAAACATCACCGCACAGATGGTCAAGGACCTGCGCGACAAGACCGGCGCAGGCATGATGGACTGCAAGGCAGCGCTCGGCGAAACCAGCGGCGACGTTGAATCGGCGGTCGATTGGCTGCGCAAGAAGGGCTTGTCGAAGGCCGCGAAGAAGTCCGGCCGCATCGCCGCCGAAGGCTTGATCGGCGTCGCGGTCAAGGGCACCAAAGGTGTCGTCGTCGAAGTCAATTCCGAGACCGACTTCGTCGCGCGCAACGACCTGTTCCAGGGGCTGGTCAAGACGATCGCCAACGTCGCGCTCGACGTCGGCGCCGACGTCGAGAAGATCAAGGCGGCGAAGGCCGGCAGCGTCACGATCGAGGTCGCGATCAACGAGACCATTGCCAAGATCGGCGAGAACATGAATCTGCGGCGCGCGGCGGAGCTTTCGGTCGGCAAGGGCGCGATCGGAAGCTATGTCCACAGCTCGGTAATCGAGGGCCTCGGCAAAATCGGCGTCATCGTCGCGCTGGAATCGACCGGCAAGACCGACGAGCTGTCGGAGCTCGGGCGTCTGCTCGCCCAGCACGTCGCAGCCGCCAATCCGCAGGCGATCGACCCCTCCGGCCTCGACCCGGCGGTCGTGGCGCGCGAGAAGGACGTGCTCGCCGAGAAGTCCAAGGCGCAGGGCAAGCCCGCCAACGTGATCGAGAAGATCGTCGAGTCCGGGCTGAAGACCTTCTACAAGGAGGTCTGCCTGCTTGAGCAAGGCTATATCCGCGACGACAAGAAGAGCGTGGCGCAGGTGCTCAAGGAGGCCGAAGGCAAGGTCGGCGCTCCGATCAAGATCACGGGCTTCGTGCGCTATGCGCTCGGCGAAGGCATCGAGAAGCAGGAATCCGATTTTGCGGCCGAGGTCGCGGCGGCCGCCGGCCAGAGCTGACGGGGACGCGGCGCCGCACGCACGGGGGACGACGAGGATGGCGACGACCAAGGCCAAGCCCGCCTACCGCCGCGTCATCGTCAAGGTGTCCGGTGAAGCCCTCACCGGGCCGGATAATTTTGGCATTCACCAGGCGACCATCGACCGCATCGCCGGGGATCTGATCGCCGCGCGCGCGCTCGGAGTCTCGCTCGGCGTGGTCGTCGGCGGCGGCAATATCCTGCGCGGCGTGAAGGTCTCGGGCAAACATCTGGCGCGCCCGACCGCCGACGCCATGGGCATGCTGGCGACCGTGATGAACGCGCTGGTGCTGGAGGCGGCGATCGAGCGGCTCGGGGCGCCGGCGCGCACCATGTCCGCGCTCGCCATGCCGCAGGTCTGCGAAACCTACGAGCGGGCGCGCGCGCTGCGGCATTTCGACGAAGAGCGCGTTGTGGTGTTGGCCGGCGGCACCGGCAATCCGTTTGTCACCACCGACACGACGGCCGTGCTGCGCGCCGCCGAGATGAGCTGCGATGCCGTGCTCAAGGCCACCAACGTCGACGGGGTCTACAGCGCCGATCCGAAGAAGGACCCCAAGGCCAAGCGTTACGACAAGCTGAGCCACCAGGACGCCCTCGACCGCGACCTCAAAGTGATGGATGCCACCGCCTTCGCGCTTGCCCGGGAAAACCGGATGCCTATCATCGTGTTCTCGATCCAGGTGCCAGGCGCAATCGAAGCGGTGCTGCGGGGCAAGGCGCGCGCGACCGTCGTCGGCGGCTAAGGTGGTTGCACCCGGCGGTTGCCCGGATGGATGATGCGAACGAACGGCGTCGGGGAGGGGTCCATGGCAGCAGCAACACACGATCTCAATGAACTCAAGCGCCGGATGGCGGGCGCGCTCCAGGTGCTCAAGCAGGAATTGAGCGGATTGCGCACCGGCCGGGCTTCCACGCATCTGCTTGATGCGGTCCATGTCGAGGCCTATGGCCAGAACATGCCGCTCAACCAGGTCGCCACCGTCAGCGTGCCGCAGCCGCGCATGCTCAGCGTGCAGGTCTGGGACAAATCGATGGTGGGTGCGGTCGAAAAGGCCATCAAGGCCGCCAATCTCGGTCTCAATCCCTCGACCGAAGGCCAGGTGCTGCATTTGCGCATCCCCGAGCTCAACGAAGAGCGGCGCAAGGAACTGGTCAAGATCGCCCACAAGTACGCCGAGACTGCGCGCATCGCGGTTCGTCACGTCCGGCGCGACGGCATGGACGTGCTCAAGAAATTGGAGAAGGATCACGCCATCGGCGAGGACGAGCACAAGCGCATGGATGGCGATGTGCAGAAGGCGACCGATCAGTCGATTGCCGACATCGATCAGATGCTGACGATGAAGGAAAAAGAAATCATGACGGTGTGAGGAAAGGAATCGAAAGCGCTATCGAAATGTCCCAGGCCGAGGCAACGCAGACCGACCCGACCGAACCGTTCGACGTGCCACGGCACGTCGCCATCATCATGGATGGCAACGGACGCTGGGCGGCGGCGCGCGGGCTGCCGCGGGCCGAAGGCCACCGGCGCGGCGTCGAGGCGCTGCGCAAGACCGTCCGCGCCGCCGGCGAAATGGGCATCGCCTGCCTCACCATCTTTTCCTTCAGCTCGGAGAACTGGTCGCGCCCGCCGTCCGAAATCCGCGACCTGATGGGCCTGCTGCGCCGCTTCATCCGCAACGATCTCGCCGAGCTGCACCAGAGCGGCGTGCGCGTGCGCGTGGTCGGCGAGCGCAGCGATCTCGATCCGGATATCCGCAAGCTGCTGGAGGAGGCGGAGGAACTCACCCGCGACAACGATCGGCTCACGCTGGTCGTCGCCTTCAACTACGGCGCGCGCCAGGAGATCGCGCGCGCCGCCAACCGGATCGCGGCCGAGGTCGCAGCCGGGCGGATAGCGTCCGGTGTGGTGACCGCCGAGCTGATCGCCCAGCACCTCGATGCGCCGGACATCCCCGATCCCGATCTCATCATCCGCACCAGCGGCGAGCAGCGGCTGTCGAATTTCCTGCTCTGGCAGGCCGCCTACAGCGAGCTCGTGTTCGTGCCGATCTATTGGCCCGAATTCGACCGCGCCGCGCTGGAAAGCGCTATTGCCGAATACCGGCGGCGTGAACGCCGGTTCGGCGGTCTCGCAGCGCAGACCGGATCCTGATTGTGGCAGGCACCGAGCCGGCCAATCCAGGCGGCAGGACGGCGGCGGGCATGCTCGCGGGGCGCAGCAATCTCGCGCTGCGGGTGGTCTCGTCGCTGGTGGTGGCGCCGCTCGCGGTGCTGATCGCGTATCTCGGCGGCTGGCCGTTCGATCTGTTCTGGGGCATCGCGGCGCTGATCGTGTTCTGCGAATGGGCCATGCTGGTGCGCGGCCGGAATTCCGCTGCATCGTCCTGGAGCACGGCACAATTGCTGTGGATGGGCGGCGGCCTCGCCTATGCGGCGGCGATGCTGACCGCCACGGTGACGTTGCGCGCCGATGTCACGCACGGGCTTGCGGCGATCTTGTTTTTGTTCGCGGTGGTGTGGATGACGGACATCACGGCCTATTTCGCCGGACGCGCCTTCGGCGGACCCAAGCTGATGCCGAAGGTCAGTCCGAAGAAGACCTGGTCGGGCGCGATCGGCGGAACGCTGGGGGGTGTCATCGGCGCCCTGCTGGTGGCGCATTTCGCCGGCATCGGCAATCTCGCGGCCGTCGGCGCGATCGCATTGGTGCTGTCGGTCGTCTCGCAGGCCGGCGATCTGCTGGAATCGGCGATCAAGCGCCGCTTCGACGCCAAGGACTCGAGCGGGCTTCTTCCCGGTCATGGCGGTTTGATGGATCGGCTCGATGGGTTTGCAACGGCGGTGGTGGCCGCGGCGGTGATCGGCGTGGCGCACGGTGGGCTCGACGCACCGGCGCGCGGACTGCTGGAGTGGTGACGGTGGCCGCGCCCAGCCCGAAGACCGTATCCGGTCCGCAGCCGGCGCCCGGGCCGCGCAGCCTGACGCTGCTCGGCGCCACCGGCTCGGTCGGCTCCAGCACGGTCGACCTGATCAAGCGCGGCGGCGCCCGCTACCGGGTGGAGGCGGTGACGGCGCATCGCAACGCCGCCGAGCTCGCCCGTCTGGCGCGCGAGCTCAACGTCGGTTTTGCCGCGATCGCAGACCCCGCCGCCTATCGCGAGCTGAAAGATGCGCTGGCCGGCTCCGGCATCGAGGTCGCCTCCGGCGAAGCCTCCTTGATCGAGGCCGCAGAACGGCCGGCGGAATGGGTGATGGCCGCGATCAGCGGGTCGATCGGACTCAAGCCGACGCTGGCCGCGCTCAAGCGCGGCGCGACCGTGGCGCTCGCGAACAAGGAATGTCTGGTCTGCGCCGGCGGCCTGTTCATGCGCACGGCCGCCGCGGCCGGCGCGACCGTGCTGCCGGTCGATTCCGAACACAACGCGGTGTTCCAGGCGCTCAGCGCCGGCCGCCGCGAGGATGTCCGCCGCGTCATCCTGACCGCATCCGGCGGCCCGTTCCGGACCTGGTCGATCGAGGCGATGCGCGCGGCCACGCCGGAGCAGGCGCTGCGGCATCCGAACTGGTCGATGGGGCCGAAGATCAGCATCGATTCAGCGACCCTGATGAACAAGGGCCTGGAGCTGATCGAGGCGCATCATCTGTTCGCGCTCAGGTCGGATGAGCTCGACGTGCTGGTGCATCCGCAATCCGTCGTGCATGGGCTGGTCGAGTTCCGCGACGGCTCGGTGGTGGCGCAGCTCGGCGCCCCCGACATGCGGATTCCGATCGCTCATTGCCTGGGCTGGCCCGCGCGCATCGACGGGCCGGCGCCGCGGCTCGACCTCGCCCAGATCGCCGCCCTGAACTTCGAGGCGCCCGATCCGGAGCGCTTCCCGGCCTTGCCGCTGGCCCGCCGGGTGCTCGAAACCGGCGGGGCGGCCCCCACGGTCTTCAATGCCGCCAACGAGATCGCGGTCGGCTGCTTCGTCGAGCGGCGGCTCGACTTTGCCGGAATTACCACGCTGGTGGCCGCCACCCTCGATGCCGCCGAGCGCCGCAGCGTGCTCGCCGAGCCGCAAAATGTCGAGGAAGCGCTCGCCGTTGACCATATGGCAAGGTCGTTGGCGCAAGACGTCTTGCTCGAAATCGCCGCAAAGGCATCCTAGGAAGGGCCGGGACGCACCGCTGGACCCTCCCGGAACGAGGTTGAAATGGATTGTCTGAGTAATTTCGGATTTTGGGGCGGGGGCTGGACGGGCTGGGTTGTTCCGTTTCTGTTCGGGTTGAGCGTCGTCGTCTTCTTCCACGAGCTCGGTCATTTCCTGGTCGCGCGCTGGTGTGGGGTCCGGATTCTGGTGTTTTCGATCGGATTTGGGCCGGAGATCGTCGGTTTCAACGACCGCCACGGCACCCGCTGGAAAATCTCGGCGATTCCGCTCGGCGGCTACGTCAAGTTCTTCGGCGACGAGAATGCCGCCAGCGTGCCGGATCAGGCGGCGCTGGAAGGCATGAATCCGGACGAGCGGCGGCACAGCTTCTTCCACCAGCCGGTGGCGAGCCGGGCGGCCATTGTGGCGGCAGGCCCAATCGCCAATTTCATTTTAGCCATCGTGATTTTCGCCGGGATGTTCATGGCGTATGGCAACCCGTCGACGGCAGCCCGCGTCGACGCGGTTCAGCCCGATTCCGCAGCCGCCCAGGCCGGGATCCAGGCCGGCGACGTCGTGCTCTCGATCGACGGCCGCAGGATCGACAACTTCTCCGACATGCAGCGGATCGTCAGCACCAACGCCGGCCGCACGCTGGAATTCCGGATCGATCGCGGCGGTGCGCCGGTCACGCTGATGGCCACTCCCGCGCTCAAGCAGGGGAAAGATGGCTTCGGCAATAAGACCTGCGGCGCGATGTTGGGTGTCAGCCGCGCGACCACGCCCGAGAACATCAAGAACGAGACCGTCGGTCCGCTCAACGCGGTGTGGCTCGGCGCTGAAAAGACCTGGTCTATCGTCGACCGCACCTTCTCCTACCTCGCCGGCGTGTTTGCCGGCCGTGAGTGCGCCGATCAACTCGGCGGGCCGATCCGGATCGCCCAGATTTCCGGCCAGGTCGCGACCTTGGGCTTCGTCCCGATCCTCGAACTGGTGGCCATGCTCTCGGTCTCGATCGGTCTCTTGAACCTGTTTCCGGTGCCACTGCTCGACGGTGGTCACCTTATGTTCTACGCGATCGAGGCGGTTCGAGGCCGGCCGCTGTCCGAACGCGCCCAGGAGGTGGGCTTTCGCATCGGGCTGGCGCTGGTGCTCATGTTGATGATCTTTGCAACCTTTAATGACATCCTGCACCTCGCCGCATCGTAGGTTCGCGGTGCACCGGAAACTTCCTGCGGGTAACGCGGATAGCCGGCTAAGTTGTGTTGCAGCGTGGGAAAAAGCCTGTAGAACCATGGTACTGAGTAAACCCCTTGATAATGCCGTTCAGTCGGTAAAAAAGGCAAAAGAGGGCGCGTTGCGCATGGCTTTGTGGTTGCGGCGTTGTCGGGAATTGGGTCTGGCTGGCCTGGTCCTCGTTGGGATTGCTTTCGGCGGCGCCATCGGGTCGGTGGTCACGTCGAGCTATGCCGTGGCTCAGGGTTCGAGCGCGATAGTTGTCCAAGGCAACCGACGGGTCGAGGCGGACACCATCCGCTCCTATTTCCGCACCGGACCGGGCGAGCGTCTGGACGCCGCCAAGATCGACGAGGCGCTCAAGGCGCTTTACGCCACCGGGCTGTTCCAGGACGTGCAGATCAATCCGGGTGGTGGGCGCCTGGTCGTGACCGTGATCGAGAACCCGGTCATCAATCGCATCGCCTTCGAAGGCAACAAGAAGGTCAAGGACGAGCAGCTCAACAGCGAGGTGCAGTCGAAGGCGCGCGGAACGCTGTCGCGCCCGAACATCCAGGCCGACGTCCAGCGCATCGTCGAGATCTACCGGCGCAACGGCCGTTTCGACGTCCGCGTCGAACCCAAGATCATCGATCTGCCGAACAACCGCGTCGACCTCGTGTTCGAGATCAACGAAGGCGACAAGACCGGCGTCAAGCGGATCGAATTCGTCGGCAATAACGCCTACTCGTCCTCGCGCCTGAAGGACGAGATCAAGACCGCGGAAACCATGCCGATCCTGAGCTTCCTGCAGTCCGCCGACATCTACGATGCGGACCGCGTCGAGGCCGATCGCGATCTCATCCGTCGCTTCTATCTCAAGCACGGCTACGCCGACATTCGCGTGACGTCCGCCGTCGCCACCTACGACCCCGAGCGGAAGGGCTTCATCGTCACCTTCAACATCGAGGAAGGTCAGCGCTACCGCTTCGGCAGCGTCGACATCCAGTCGAACGTCCCCGCGGTCGACGGCCGTTCGCTCTATTCGCGGATGCGCTCGAGCCCGGGCTCGGTCTACAACGCCGAGGCGATCGAGAAGTCGGTCGAGAACCTGTCGATCGAAGTGGCGCGGCGCGGCTATCCGTTCGCGGTGGTGCGGCCGCGCGGCGATCGCGACCCGGGGTCCGCCACCATCAATCTGGTCTACCTCGTCGAAGAGGGACCGCGCGTCTACATCGAGCGCATCAACATTCGCGGCAACGGCCGCACCCGGGACTACGTGATCCGGCGTGAATTCGACCTCGCCGAGGGCGACGCGTTCAACCGCGCGCTCGTCGACCGGGCCGAGCGGCGCCTGAAAAATCTCAACTATTTCAAGACCGTGAAGATCACCAACGAGCCGGGCTCGGCGCCCGACCGGATCGTCATCAACGTCGACGTGGAGGAGATGGCGACCGGCGAAATCTCGCTCGCCGGCGGCTTCTCGACCGCCGACGGCTTCATGGCCGAAGTCAGCGTCGGCGAACGCAACCTGCTCGGTCGCGGCCAGTATGCGAAGGCGTCGGTGCAGTATGGCCAACGCGTCCGCGGCTTCGAGCTGTCGTTCGCCGAGCCGTTCTTCCTCGGCTACCGGCTTGCGGTCGCCGCCGACCTTTATGCCAAGCAGACCCTGGCATCGAGCTACTATTCCTACGACAACAAGATCCTCGGCACCGGGTTGCGCACCGGCTTTGCGTTGAGCGAGGAGATCAGCCTGCAGCTGCGCTACTCGGTCTATCGCCAGGAGATCTCGCTGCCGACCCAGTTGAACAACTGCTCGCTGACCTTCACGCCGGCGATGGGATGCTACACCGACGGCGAGGCCTCGCTCGCCGTGCGCAAGGAATTGTCCGCAGGCCCGGTTCTGGTGTCCCTGGTCGGCTACACCGCCGCCTACAATACGCTCGACAACAACAAGAACCCGACCAGCGGCTTCCTCGCCGAGTTCAAGCAGGATTTCGCCGGCGTCGGCGGCGACGTGAACTTCGTGCGCTCGACCGTCGAGACCCGCACCTATTACGAGATGTTCAGCGACGTTGTCGCGGTGCTGCGCCTGCAGGCCGGCCATATCGCCAGCTGGGGCGGGAAAGAGCTGCGAATGCTCGATCACTTCCAGATGGGCCCGAACCTGGTGCGCGGATTTGCTCCGGCCGGTTTCGGTCCGCGCGATCTGACGCCCGGCACCGCCAACGACGCGCTCGGCGGCTCGATGTTCTGGGGCGCCAGCGTCGAGGCACAGACGCCGCTGCACTTCCTGCCCAAGGACATCGGCATCAAGGCCGCCGTGTTCGCCGACGCGGGCTCGCTCTGGGGCTACAAGGGGCCTACCACCTGGGCCGTGACCGGCGAGTCGCTGACGCCTGCCGATTCAAATTCGATCCGGGCCTCGGTCGGCGCCGGCATCATCTGGAATTCGCCATTCGGACCGCTGCGGTTCGACTATTCGATCCCGTTGATGAAACAAGGCTACGACCGAGTGCAGGAGTTCCGCTTCGGCGGCGGCACGCGATTCTGATCGCAGCGGCACAACCGGCCACGGCGTTGGTGGCATGACCGAGCCGATGTTCTTCAAGCGTGAGGCCGGGCTGACCGTGGGCGAGATCGCCACGCTCACCGGGGCGGAGCCGCGTCGCGGCGCCAGGCTCGATCACCGCATCACCGACATCGCACCGTTCGAGCGCGCCGGCCCGGATCACCTGATCTTTCTCGACAAGCCCCGCTATATCGACGGGCTGGCGACCACGCATGCCGGCGCCTGCCTGACGACAGAGCGGCTGGAAGCTCACGTGCCGCCGCACATCGCGGTGCTGCGCATCCGCGAGCCGTACCGTGCCTTCGTCACCGTCGCGCGCTCGCTGTTTCCGGGTTCGCTGCGGCCGTCGTCGATGTTCGAGGCGAGCGGGATTGCGCCGGGCGCCTTCGTTCATCCCGCGGCCCGGCTTGAGAACGGCGTCACCGTCGATCCCGGCGCCGTGATCGGTCCGCGGGCCGAGATCGGCGCGGGGACCGTGATCGCGGCCGGCGCCGTGATCGCACCCGACGTCCGCATCGGACGCGACTGTGCCATCGGCGCGCACGCCTCGATCATGCACGCGCTCATCGGCGACCGCGTGACCATTCATCCGGGCTGCCGCATCGGCCAGGATGGCTTCGGCTTTCTGCCGGGCGCCAAACACCAGAAGGTGCCGCAGCTTCGCCGCGTCATCGTCCAGGACGATGTCGAGATCGGAGCCAACAGCACGATCGATCGCGGCGCGATCCGTGACACCGTGATCGGCGAGGGCAGCAAGATCGACAATCTGGTCCACATCGCCCACAACGTGCTAATCGGGCGGCACTGCATTCTGGCGGGCCAGGTCGGGATTTCCGGCAGCGCGACCGTCGAGGACTACGCCATGCTGGGTGGACAGGTCGGCGTCGCCGATCACGTCGTGGTCGGCGAGGGCGCCGCGGTCGCCGCGCAAAGCGGCATCGTCGGACAGGTTCCCGCCGGTGCACGCTGGGGCGGCTATCCGGCCCGCCCGCATACCGAATGGATGCGCACGACGGTGCTGCTCCGCCAGATGGTTCGCCGCGAGAAGCGCGGCGCAACCGCGGACAACGAAGGAGATGGGGAATGAGCGGCGACCAGCTCGACGCGGTGGGGATTCGCGAAATCCTCGCCGCGCTTCCCCACCGCTATCCGTTTCTCCTGGTCGATCGCGTAACCGACATCCGCGCCGACGAGCATGGCATCGGCATCAAGAACGTGACCGCCAACGAACCGCATTTTCTCGGCCACTTCCCGGGCAATCCGGTGATGCCGGGCGTGCTTGTGCTCGAAGGCATGGCGCAGACCGCGGGTGTGCTCTGCATCCGCTCCATGCCCGGCCAGACCAAGCCGGCGCTGGTTTACTTCATGACCATCGACAAGGCTAAATTCCGCAAGCCGGTGGTGCCGGGCGACGTGCTCGAATATCACATGAACCGGATCGCGCGGCGGCGGAACATGTGGTGGTATCGCGGCGAGGCCAAGGTCGCCGGCGAGATCGTCGCCGAGGCCGAGCTCGGCGCGATGATCGCAATCGAGGGCTGAAGGTGGCTCGGATCGATCCCACGGCGCGCGTGGCCGACGGCGCACGGCTCGCCGACGACGTCGAGGTCGGTCCGTATTGCGTTGTCGGTCCGCAGGTCGAGTTGCGCGCCGGGGTGCGGCTGCATTCCCACGTCAATGTCACAGGCGTGACGACGATCGGCGAACGCACCACGGTCTATCCGTTCGCCTCGCTCGGCACGCCGCCGCAATCGGTGAAATACCGTGGCGGTCCGACGCGGCTGATCGTCGGCGCGCAATGCGACATCCGCGAGGGTGTCACCATGAACATCGGCACCGAGGATGACCGCGGCGTCACCGAGGTCGGCGACCGCTGCTTCCTCATGGTCGGCTCCCACGTCGGCCATGACTGCAAGGTGGGCAACGACGTGGTCTTCGCCAACAACACGGTGCTCGGCGGTCATGTGAGCGTCGGCGACTTCGTGGTGTTCGGCGGCCAGGCGGCGGTGCGCCAGTTCGTGCGCATCGGCGACGGCGCGATGATCGTCGGCATGAGCGGCATCCGCGCCGACGTCATTCCATGGGGCATGGCGTATGGACACCTGGCCAACCTGATCGGACTGAACGTGGTCGGCCTGCGCCGCCGCGGCTTTGCGAAATCCGACGTGCACGGGCTGCGGCAGGCTTACGAGGCGATCTTCTTCGGCCCCGGCACGTTCCGCGAGCGGCTCGACCGGGTGGCCGCGCCGGGCAACAGCCCGCTGGTCGGGACGGTGATCGCCTTCATCCAGGCCGGCGGCGCGAAGCCGCTGACGCAGGCGATCCGGCGCGGCGCCGACGAGGAGTCATGAGCGCCGCGGTCCAGAGCGTGGACGTGAGCGAGGGCCCGCTCGCCATCATTGCCGGCGGCGGCAGTCTGCCGTTCGCGGTCGCCGACGCCGCTCGGCAGCGCGGCCGGTGCGTCCTGCTGTTCGCCCTGCGCGGCTGGGCCGACCCGCAGCGCGTCAGCGCCTATCCGCATCACTGGGCCTTCATGGGCCAGTTCGGCTTTTTCCGCCGGACCGCGCAGGCCGAGGGCTGCCGCGACGTGGTGTTCATCGGCGCGGTCGGCCGCCCGACGCTGCGGCAGTTGCGGCCCGACCTCGGCACGCTGCGGCTCGTGCCGCACATCTTCCGTCTCTACAAAGGCGGCGACGACCATCTGCTGTCCGGGATCGGACGCATCTTCGAGGCGCACGGCTTCCGCCTGCTCGGCGCGCACGAGGTGGCGCCGGAGATCCTGATGCCGCGCGGCACGCTGGGCACGCGCGCGCCGAGCGAACGCGATCGCGCCGATATCGCGCGCGGCCTCGCGCTGCTGCACGCCACCGGCCCGTTCGATGTCGGGCAGGCCGTGGTGGTCGCCGACAACCACGTGCTGGCGGTGGAAGGCGCGGAGGGCACCGATCGGATGCTGGAGCGCATCGCCGAACTCCGCCGCGGCGGCCGGGTTCGCACCTCCACCGGCGGCGTGCTGGTCAAGGCGCCCAAGGGCGGCCAGGACCACCGGGTCGATCTGCCCTCGATCGGGCCGCAGACGGTCGACGGCGTGGCGCGGGCCGGCCTTGCCGGCGTCGCGGTCGTCGCCGGCAGCGCGATCGTGGCCGAGCCCGAGCTGATCGCCACGGCCGCGGACCGCGCCAACGTCTTCGTCGTCGGCGTGGGCGGCGACGGGTCGGCCTGATGCGCAGGGCGCCGAGAGTTTTTCTCGTCGCGGCCGAGGAATCCGGCGATCGGCTCGGCGGCGCGCTGATGGCCGCGTTGCGCGAGCAGGCGGGGCCGGACATCCAATTCATCGGCGTCGGCGGTCACGACATGGCGGCGCGCGGATTGGCGAGCCTGTTCCCGATCGACCAGCTTTCGATCATGGGCTTCGTCAGCATCCCGCGCCGCCTCCCCAACATCCTACGCCGCATCCGCGAAACCGCCGACGCCGTGATCGCCGCGCGGCCCGATGCGCTGGTGATCATCGACAGCCCGGATTTAACCCATCGGGTCGCGCGCCGCGTGCGCAGAACCGATCCGTCGATCCCGATCGTGGACTATGTCTCGCCCTCGGTGTGGGCCTGGCGGCCGGGACGCGCGCGGGCGATGCGCGCCTATGTCGACCATGTGCTGGCGCTGCTGCCGTTCGAGCCGCAGGCGCATCGCGATCTCGGCGGCCCACCGTGCACTTACGTTGGACATCCGCTGGCCGCGGAGGTCGCCAAGCTGCGCCCCAACGCCGACGAAGCGCTGCGCCGCCGCGCCGATCCGCCGGTCATCCTGGTGCTGCCCGGCAGCCGCAGCGGCGAAATCCGACGCCACACCGCGATCTTCGGCGAGGCATTGGCCTTGCTGCGCGAGCGGATCGGCCCGATCGAGGTCGTGCTGCCGACCGTGCCGCATCTCGCCGGCCCGGTGGTTGCGGCGACCATGTCGTGGCCGGTGCCGCCGCGGATCGTGGTCGAGCCCGCGGACAAGCAGGCGGCGTTTCGGGTGGCGCGCGCAGCGCTCGCCAAATCGGGCACGGTGACGCTCGAACTCGCGCTCGCCGGCGTCCCGATGGTCGCGGCCTACCGGGGCTCGCCGGTCGAGGCCTGGGCCGCCCGGCGGGTGGTCCGGGTTCCGTCATATATTCTGGCTAATCTCGTGATCGGAGAGAACGTGGTGCCGGAACTGATCCAGCAGGATTGCACGGCCGAGCGCCTGACCAGCGCGCTGGCGCCGCTGATTGCCGACAGCGAGCAGCGCGCCCGGCAGATCGCGGCCTTTTCCCGGCTCGACGCCCTCATGGAGGTCGGCGCCCGCGCGCCCGCGGCCCGGGCCGCCGACATCGTGCTGGGCCTGCTCCGGCCGGCGGATGCGCCCTTTGGCGGTTCGACCCCAAATCGGATAAGTTCGACTCGCCCATGAATCTTCACCTGCAATGAATCTTCACCTGCCGATCCGAGCTGCGATCACCGGCGTGCACGGCTACGTGCCGGAATACGTGCTGACCAATGCTGAATTGGGCCGCATGGTCGACACCAGCGACGCCTGGATCACCGAGCGCACCGGGATCAAGGAGCGGCGCATCCTCAAGGGCGAGGGGCTCGGCACCTCGCATATGGCGGCCGAGGCGGTGCGTGGGCTGATGACCCGCACCTCGACCAAGGCCTCCGACATCGATCTGCTGATCTGCGCCACCACCACGCCCGATTTCGTGCATCCGGCGACCGCCAACGTGATCTGCGACATGGTCGGCGTGCGCAATATCGGCAGCTTCGACATCCAGGCCGCCTGCTCGGGCTTCGTCTATGCGCTGACCGTCGCCTCGCAGTTCATCGCCTCCGGCCAGTATCGCAAGATCGTCGTGGTCGGCGCCGACAAGATGTCGGCGGTGGTCGACTACACCGATCGCGCGACCTGCGTGCTGTTCGGCGACGGCGCGGGAGCGGTGCTGGTCGAGCCGAGCGCGAACGGCCACGGCATCCTCGATACGCTCATCCGCTCCGACGGCGCCGGCCAGCCGCACCTGCACCAGCGCGCCGGCGGCAGCCGGATGCCGCCGACCGCCGAGACCGTCGCCAAGCGCATGCATTTCGTCCACCAGGAGGGCGCCGCGGTCT
>CAMDEB010000057.1 GCA_945893085.1 Rhodoplanes serenus
GAGAACGGAAACACATGCAGGTGGGTCAGCCCGCATTCGTCGACCAGGTCGAGCGAACGCGCAAACATCGCTTCGGTTTCGGTCGGGAAGCCGGTGATGATGTCGCCGCCGAACACGACATCCGGGCGCAACCGCCGCACCTGCGCGCAGAACGCGATGGCGTCGGCGCGCAGGTGCCGCCGTTTCATGCGCTTGAGGATCAGATCGTCGCCAGACTGCAATGACAGATGCAGATGCGGCATCAGCCTTGCGTCGCTGCCGAACGCATCGAGCAGGTCGGCGTCGGCCTCCACCGAATCGATCGACGACAGCCGCAGCCGCTCCAGCTCCGGCACGGCTTTCAAGATTTCCTTCACCAGCAACCCGAGCTTCGGCGTGTAGCTGGTGATGTCGACGCCGGTCAGCACCACCTCGCGATGGCCGTGCTCGACCAGCCGCCGCACCTGCGCCACGACCTCGGCCATCGGCACCGAGCGCGAATTGCCGCGGCCATAGGGAATGACGCAGAACGTGCAGCGGTGGTCGCAGCCGTTCTGCACCTGGACCATCGCGCGGGTGTGCCGCTCCAGGCTGTCGAACTTGTGCAGCGCAGCCTCACGCACTGCCATGATGTCGCCGACGACCATGCGCTCGCGATCGGTCCACGTGCTCGCGTCGAGCTTCTCGACATTGCCAAGCACGCGGTCGACCTCGGGCATGGCGGCGAATTTTTGCGGCTCGATCTGCGCCGCGCAGCCGGTGACGAAGATCCGCGTGTCCGGCCGTTCACGGCGCAGCCGACGCACCGCTTGCCGCGCCTGGCGCACCGCCTCTTCGGTCACCGCGCAAGTGTTGAGGACGACCGCATCGCCGATCCCCGCCGCATCGGCCTGCCGGCGGATGACCTCGGACTCGGCGACGTTGAGCCGGCAGCCGAAGGTGAGGACCTCGACGCCCATCACGCCGCCCCCGCAAACAGCTTCGGATCGAACCTGCCCTCGTACTCGTACTGCACCGGGCCGGTCATCAGCACATGACCGTCGCTCTCGCGCCAGTCGATGGCGAGATCGCCGCCCGGCAGCGTAATCGTCACCTGGCGGTTGGTGCGCTTGAGCCGCGCCGCGGCGACCGCGGCGGCGCAGGCGGCCGAGCCGCAGGCCTTGGTGAGGCCGGCGCCGCGCTCCCAGGTGCGGATGACGATGTGCTCGCGCGACTGGATCGCGGCGAGCGTGATGTTAGCGCGCTCCGGAAACATCGGATGGTGCTCCAGCATCGGGCCGAACTTGGCGAGGTCGTAGGCGTTCACGTCGTCGACCCAGAACACCGCGTGCGGATTGCCCATGTTCACCGCCGAGGGCGAATGCAGGATCGGCTTGTCGATCGGGCCGATCTGCAATTCGATCGCGCGGGTGTCGCGGAATTCCTCGGCCAGCGGGATCTCGTTCCAAGCAAAGCGCGGCGCGCCCATGTCGACGGTGAACAGGCCGTTCGGATTCTTCCAGGCGTTGAGCACGCGGCCGTCGACCTCGAAGGCGAGCTTGTCCTTCCCCGTCGCCTGGGCGATCAGCGACGCGATGCAGCGCATGCCATTGCCGCAAGCGCCAGATTCCGAGCCGTCGTTGTTGTAGATGCGCACCAGCGATTCCGTACCGGCCGTGCGCGGCGGATAGAGCGCCATCAACTGGTCATAGTGCGCGCCGCCATCCGGCGCCGCGGCCGCGCGCGCGGCCGCGGCGCTGATCGCCGCCGGCTGCTGGCGCATGTCCACCACCACGATCTCGTTGCCGAGACCGTTCATTTTGATGAAATTGCGATTCGCGAGCGCAGTCATGGCCGACCCCGACAGGCTTGGCTTATATGGGGAAATGCCACGGCTTAGCCAGGGGGCGGCTGGGCTCGGCGGCAGCGCGCGCATCAATTTCATGCATCGCAGCCGTGCCCGGACATGCTAGATTTGATTCTCGCCGCGCTGCGCCGGCTGCGCTGGCTCTGAGGAGATTTTCAAATGTCTTGCCCGTTGCGGGCGCTCGCTCTGGCCGCCGTCTGGATCACCATCTTGGCGCTCGGCACCATCCCCCTGGCCCTCGCGCAATCATCGGCTCCACCCGCGGCCGCCATGCCGCAAGTCCAACCGCAGCTCCCCGACGCCCCGCCACCGCCACCACCCGCACCGGTGCAGCCCGGAACAGGACAGACCGGCGATCCGTTCGGCGAGGAGATCGTCCTCACCGCCAAGACCATCGTGTTCCTGAAGGGCAACGGCACCTGGGACACCGCCTTCGACACCCTGGTCGATGCCTACAAGTCGGTCTACGCCTTCCTGGAGAAGCAGGGCGTGAAGCCGACCGGCCCGCCGATGACAATCTACACCCAGGCCGACGACACCGGGTTCTCGTTCCAGGCATCGGTGCCGGTCGCGGAGGCCCCGGCGGAAGCGCTGCGCGGCAACATGGCGGTCGGCAAGTCGCCGGCCGGGCGCGCGCTGAAGTTCGTCCATCGCGGCAACTACGATTCAATGGACAACACCTACGAGGCGATCACCAACCACCTCGACGAGAAGCAGCTCGAAGCGCACGACACGTTCATTGAGGAGTACGTCACCGATCCGCTGACCACGGCCGAGGACAAGCTCATCATCAACGTGTTCGTGCCGATCAAGTAGCGATCACAGCTCCCACACGCCGCCGGGCTCGAGCGCGCGGAACCGTTTCGCCGCGATCCCGGCATCGGCCAGCGCCTCCACGAGCGCCAGCCGCGGCGCATCCCTCGGCTCGTCGGTGAGCTGGAACGTGCCGAAGTGATGCGCCAGCGCGTGCTCCGCGCCGCAGTCGCGCATCGCCTGCACCGCTTCCGCCGGATTCATGTGCATGTCGCGCATGAACCAGCGCGGCTCATAGGCCCCGATCGGCAACACCGCGAGACGGAACGGGCCGTGCTGTTCGGCAGCGGCGCGAAAATGATGGCCGTCGCCGTAGCCGGAATCGGCGACGTGATAGATGCGTCCGGCCGGGGCCTCGATCACGAACGCCGCCCACAATGCCTTGCAGCGGTCGAACAAGTGCCGCGCCGACCAGTGCCGCATTGGCGCCAGCGTCACCGCGACGCCGGGCGCGAGCTCGACGCGATCGTGCCAGTCATAGGCTTCGCCGCGGATCGCCGGATCGTGCGCGCGCAAGATCGTGTCGTTGCCGAGCGGCGTGATGACGCGCGGGTTATGGGCTCTCGCCAGCCGCAACAGCGTCGGCAGGTCGAGATGATCCCAATGATTGTGCGACAGCAGCACCGCGTCGATCGGCGGCAGCGCATCGAAGGCGATGCCGGGCTCGTGCACCCGCTTGGGGCCGGCGAAGCTCAGCGGCGAGACGCGCTCCGACCACACCGGATCGGTGAGGATGTTGAGGCCGGAAAGCTGGATCAGTAGCGTGGCGTGGCCGACGAACGAGAGGCGCCAGCGAGGTCCATCGACCCGCGCCGGCGGGATGTCCTGCTGGATGTCCGTCACATGCTCCGGCCAACCGCTGAGCGACCGCGACGACCACCAGCGCAGCAGATCGGCGAACGATTTCGGCGGCACGCCGTGGATATCGAAAAAGCGGGTGCCGTCGAAATGGTCGGATATCGGGCCGTGGTAATAGCGGGAGGTGAGCTTCACGCCAGCGTCACGTTTTCGGCTTTTGCAGCGGCAATGAGATCGCCATCGAATGTCGCCAGCGGCAGGCGCTCGCGCTGCGCCAGTTCGAGATAGGCTGCGTCGTAGAAACTGAGCCGATGGCGGCGGGCGAGATCTATCACCGAGCTTTCGTCAGGCAGCAACGCTACAGAAATGGATAGGTCTCGAAGAAGATCTAGAAATTCGGTCGTCTGTTCTGTCGAGGTTCGGCGGCGACGCTCGCCCGTCAGCAGGACATTGCGAATCTCAAACCACCAATGACCCGGGACAATTGCCTCGTCGTTCTGCAACGTCGCAAGAATCGCATCACCTTTGGGATTGCATTCATCTTCAAAATGCCAGGAGGCCATCACCGAGGTGTCGACCACGAATGGCACGGCTAGCGTCGCCCTTCATTTTTCCACTCGATGATTTCTTCGATGGTCGCAGGTTTGGTTGTCTTGCGAAGTTCGAGCATTCGTTCGATCGCGCGACCGCGGCGTTGCCGCACCGCTTCCTCGTTCGGCAGGATTTGAGCGATCGGCTTGCCGTGACGGGTGATCACGACGGTTTCGCCGCGTTCGACCTCGTCGAGCAGCTCGGCGAACTGGGCTTTGGCGACAGAGGCCTGAATTTGCTTCATAATTTTTTGACCGGTCAATTTGACCAGTCAATTTGACCCATTTGCGGCCATTTCGCAAATGGCCAGGAAAACCGCCATTTCTTGACTTGGAGGCCCCTCTGCCCCCAAGTACAACCCGCTCAACCAGAGCAGATGAAGTCCGATCCGCCGCCCGGTCCTTGAGGCCGGAGGCCCCCGCCCGACAGCGCGATGCGCCCTCGGGCGCAAAGGTGTTTTGTTAGGCCATGTTCGACAGCCTGTCGGAAAAACTGAGCGGCATTCTCGATCGCCTGACGCGGCGCGGCGCGCTGTCGGAGGCCGACGTCGATGCCGCGCTGCGCGAGGTGCGGCGCGCCTTGCTGGAGGCCGACGTCGCGCTCGACACCACGCGCGCGTTCGTCGAGCGGGTGAAGAAGCGCGCGGTCGGCGTCGACGTCATCAAGTCGGTGACACCCGGCCAGATGGTCGTCAAGATCGTGCACGACGAGCTGATCTCGACGCTCGGCTCGGACGCGCAGCCGATCGACCTCAACGCGCCGGCGCCGGTCGCCATCATGATGGTCGGCCTGCAGGGCTCCGGCAAAACCACCACCACCGCGAAGATCGCCAAGCGTCTCGCCGAGCGCGACAATCGAAAAGTTCTGATGGCCTCGCTCGACACCCGCCGCCCGGCGGCGATGGAGCAGCTCGCGGTGCTCGGCCGGCAGGTGAGCGTCGACACGCTGCCGGTGGTCGAGGGCCAGACCCCGATGCAGATCGCCGGCCGCGCGATCCAGGCGGCGCGGCTCGGCGGCTACGACGTGGTGCTGCTCGACACCGCCGGCCGCATCACGCTCGACGAAGAGCTGATGCACGAAGCCGCGGAGGTGCGGCGGTCCGCCAATCCGCACGAGGTGCTGCTGGTTGCCGACAGCCTCACCGGCCAGGACGCGGTCAATCTCGCGCGCGCGTTCGATGAGCGCGTCGGGCTCACCGGCATCGTGCTAACCCGCGTCGACGGCGACGGCCGCGGCGGTGCGGCGCTCTCGATGCGCGCGGTCACCGGCAAGCCGATCAAGCTGATCGGCACCGGCGAGCGCATGGACGCGCTGGAGGATTTCCATCCGGCGCGCATCGCCGACCGCATCCTCGGCATGGGCGACATCGTCTCGCTGGTCGAGAAGGCCGCGGCCTCGATCGACCGCGAAAAGATGATGCGCACCGCCGAGCGGATGCGCAAAGGCGCGTTCGATCTCACCGATCTGCGCGAGCAGCTTGTCGGCATGCAGCAGATGGGCGGCATGAGCGGGCTGATGGGCATGCTGCCCGGCGTCGCGAAAATGAAGAACCAGCTCGCCGAGCGCAATCTCGACGACCGCATGCTGAAGCGGCAGATGGCGATCATCGATTCGATGACGCCGGGCGAGCGCAAGAATCCCGACGCGCTCAAGGCGAGCCGCAAGAAGCGCATCGCGGCCGGCGCCGGCAGCAAGGTCGAAGAGGTCAACAAGCTCCTGAAGATGCACCGGACCATGGCGGACGTGATGAAGGCGATGGGCGGCGGCAAGGCCCGCGGCCCGATGGCCGGTCTGGCGCAGATGATGGGATTGGGCGGCGGCATGCCGTCGCCGGAAGAGATGGCGAAGCTCGCGGAGAAGATGCCGGGTGGCATCCCTGGTTCAGGATTGCCCGGCGCCAGCGGCCTGCCCCCGACCATGCCCGGACTGCCACCGAAATTCCCCGGCGGTCCTGGTTTTCCCGGCTTGCCCGGCCTCGGCAACAAGCTGCCGACGCCCGGCGGACTGCCTCCAAATTTTCCCGGCTTCGGGAAGAAGAAATAGCACCTGAAACAACGATCAACCTGAGAGAGGACAACCAATGCCCGTCGTTCTTCGCATGGCCCGCGCCGGAACCAAGAAGCGTCCGGTCTATCACATCGTCGCCGCCGACTCGCGCGCCCCGCGTGACGGCCGCTTCATCGAGCGGCTCGGCTATTTCAATCCGCTGCTGCCGAAGGACAAGACCGAGCGGCTCAAGCTCGACATGGACAAGGTGAAGGCCTGGATCGCCAAGGGTGCGCAGCCGTCCGACCGCGTGATGCGCTTCCTCGACGCCGCCGGCGTCGCCAAGCGCGAGAAGCGCAACAACCCGGAGAAGGCGATCCCGCGCAAAGAGCGCAAGGCGAAGAGGGAAGAGGCGACCAAGGCAGCGGAGACCGCCAAGGCCGACGCGAAGACCAAGGCGGACGCCAAGGTCAGGGAAGACGCGGCCGCCGCCAAGGCCGCGAGCTAACGCTCGCGTCATGGAGGGCGCCGTGACCGACCGCATCTGCGTTGCCCAGTTCGGCGCCGCGCACGGCATTCGCGGCGAGGTGCGGCTGCGGTCGTTCACGCAGGATCCGGCGGCGGTCACGTCCTACGGGCCGCTGGAGAGCGAGGACGGCGCACGGCGTTTCGAGATCGAAACGCTGCGGCCGGCGAAGGATCACTTCGTCGTGCGGGTCAAAGGCGTCGGCACCCGTGACGCGGCGGAGAAGCTGACCAACGTGAAGCTCTTCGTGTCGCGCGACCGCCTGCCGCCGATCGACGAGGCCGAAACTTTTTACCACGCCGACCTGATCGGCCTCGCGGCGGTGACGCAGGACGGCACGCCGCTCGGCACGGTGGCCGCGATCCATAACTTTGGCGCCGGCGACCTCGTCGAAATTGCGCCCGCGGCCGGCGGCCATTCGCTGCTGGTGCCGTTCACCGACGCCGCGGTGCCGGCGATCGACATCAAAGCGCGGCGCATCGTCGTGGTGCCGCCGGCGCAGGACGAGTGACCATGTGGCGCGCAACCGTCCTCACCATCTTCCCCGAGATGTTTCCCGGCCCGCTGGGCGGAAGTCTCGCTGGCAAGGCGCTGGCCGCAGGGCTGTGGTCGCTCGACGCGCTCGACATCCGGGCGCACGCAAACGACAGGCACAACACCGTCGACGACACGCCGGCCGGCGGCGGCCCCGGCATGGTGATGAAGGCCGACGTGCTCGCGCGCGCCATCGACGCGGCCGGAACGGACACCCGCCCGCGCCTGCTGCTCAGCGCGCGCGGCGTGCCGCTCAAGCAAAGCCGGGTCGCGGCGCTGGCCCAAGGCGGCGGCGTGGTCCTGATCTGCGGCCGCTTCGAGGGCGTCGACGAAAGGCTGATTGCCGCCCGGCAGCTCGAGGAGGTGTCGATCGGCGACTATGTGCTCTCGGGCGGCGAGATCGGCGCGCTGGCCGTGATCGACGCCTGCGTGCGGCTGCTGCCCGGCGTCATGGGCAAGGAGGCCTCCGGCGCCGAGGAGAGCTTCGCCGACGGCCTGCTGGAATACCCCCAGTACACCCGGCCGGCGGTGTTCGAGGGCGCGCCGATCCCCGAGGTGCTGACCGGCGGCGACCATGGCAAGGTCAAGGCCTGGCGCCAGGCCGAGGCCGAGCGCCTGACCCGGGAGCGCCGCCCCGACCTCTGGGCGGCCTATCTGGCCCGCGGCAAGCCGCCCAAACCCCGAGGGTGACAAGCCGCGCGCTTTGTCGTAGAAGCTCGCCCAACCCGGAAATTCAGCCAATTTCGCGCGGCTTTAAGACCAGCGCGCCGCCGACGGAGATTTCGCCATGAACATCATCCAACAGCTCGAAAAAGAGCAGCTCGCGCGGCTGTCCGCCAACAAGGACATCCCCGACTTCGAGCCGGGCGATACCGTGATCGTCAACGTCAAGGTGGTCGAGGGCGAGCGCAGCCGCATCCAGGCCTACGAGGGCGTCTGCATCGGCCGCTCCGGCGCCGGCATCAACGAGAGCTTCACGGTGCGCAAGATTTCCTACGGCGAAGGCGTCGAGCGCGTGTTCCCGTTGCACTCGCCGATGGTCGACTCGATCAAGCTGGTGCGCCGCGGCAAGGTGCGCCGCGCCAAGCTGTATTACCTGCGCGGACGGCGGGGCAAGGCGGCGCGCATCGCCGAGGGCCAGGGCCACGGCAACGCGGCCGAGGCCGCTGCCAAGGCCGAATAGGGCCGGTCGTGGTGCGCGATTGCAAGAAGGCCGGCTTGTCCGGCCTTTTTCTTTGCGGCCTGCGCGCCCTTGCGCTCAGCCTCACCATGATCGTTGCCGCGGCGGCCGAGCCGATCAAGGTCGCACACGCCGCTTTTGCGGTCGACAAGCGGATGGGCTGGCCGGTCGTCAGCTTCACCATGACGGAATCGTCCAAACGCCTGTTTGCCGATTTCACCGGCCGGCATGTCGGCCGGAAGGCCGAATTCCGCCTGGATGGACGCGTCGTCATGACGGCGGTGATCCGGGAGCCGATCCTGGGCGGCGTCGGCCAGATTTCGGATCGCAGCTTGACCATCGAGCAGGCCAAGGAGATGGCCGCCCGGCTGTCGTCCGGCCAGGCGAAAATCGAAGTCGACGTCGCGCGGGATTAAGGCGCGGCCGATCGTGCCTCCGAACATGCATTCCATGCAGAGCCATGCGCCGGCGGACCTACTTTCCCGGGCCGGCAGGACCATCTAAAAGAACTCCAATCTCGAACGGGCAAGTAAAACGGGCAAGTAACAGGCAATCGACATGGCACAGCCGCGGACCTTCTACGACAAGATCTGGAGCGACCACATGGTCGACGAGCAGCCGGACGGCACCTGCCTGCTCTACATCGACCGGCACATCGTCCATGAGGTGACCAGCCCGCAGGCGTTCGAGGGACTGCGCCTGTCCGGCCGCAAGGTGCGCGCGCCGGACAAGACGCTGCTGGTGGTCGACCATAACGTGCCGACCTCCGACCGCAACCTGCCGAACCCGGATCAGGAGAGCGCCGACCAGATCGCTTACCTGGCCGAGAACGCCAAGCTGTTCGGCCTCGAATATTACGACGAGTTCGACATCCGCCAGGGCATCTGCCACGTCATCGGCCCGGAGCAGGGCTTCACGCTGCCGGGCACGACGCTGGTGTGCGGCGACAGCCACACCGCGACGCACGGCGCGTTCGGCGCGCTGGCCTACGGCATCGGCACCTCCGAGGTCGAGCACGTGCTGGCGACGCAGACGCTGATCCAGTCGAAGTCGAAGAACATGCGCGCGGTGGTCGACGGCAAGCTGCCGCCGAACGTCACCGCCAAGGACATCATCCTCGCCATCATCGGCGAGATCGGCACCGCGGGCGGCACCGGCTATGCGCTGGAGTATGCCGGCGAGGCGATCCGCGCGCTGTCGATGGAAGGCCGCATGACGGTCTGCAACATGTCGGTGGAGGCCGGCGCCAGGGCCGGCTTCATCGCGCCCGACGAAAAAGCCTACGAGTATCTCAAGGGCCGTCCCAAGGCGCCGAAGGGCAAGCTGTGGGACGACGCGCGCCGCTACTGGGAAACGTTGCCGACCGACGACGGCGCACACTTCGACCGCGAGGTCCGGCTCGACGCCGCCAAGCTGCCGCCGATCGTCACCTGGGGAACGAGCCCCGAGCAGGTGGCTTCGATCGCCGGCCGCGTGCCGGTCGCAGCCGAGATCGCCGACGAGAACAAGCGCCGCGCCGCCGAGCGTTCGCTCGAATACATGGGCCTGAAGGGCGGCGAGAAGATCACCGACATTCCGCTCAACCGCGTGTTCATCGGCTCGTGCACCACCTCGCGCATCGAGGACTTGCGCGAGGTGGCGCGCATCGCCGCCGGCAAGACGGTCAACGCCAACGTCTACGCGATGATCGTGCCCGGCTCCGGCCTGGTGAAGGAGCAGGCCGAAGCCGAAGGCCTCGACAAGATTTTCGTCAAGGCCGGCTTCGACTGGCGCGAGCCCGGCTGTTCGATGTGTCTGGCGATGAATCCGGACAAGCTCAAGCCCGGCGAGCGCTGCGCCTCGACCTCGAACCGCAACTTCGAGGGCCGTCAGGGCTATCGCGGGCGGACGCATCTGGTGTCGCCGGCGATGGCGGCGGCCGCGGCGATCGCGGGACATTTCGTTGACGTGCGCGATTGGCACTGAGCGATCTGAAAACAAAAAGGCCCGCCTCACGGCGGGCCTTTTTTCGTTCGAGCGTCTTAGTTGCTAGAAGCCGAAACCAAACCCGAACGGACCGACGCCAACGCCGACGCTAGGACCGTAGTACGGCCGATAGTAGGGCCGCGGGGCATAGGCATAATACGGCGCGTAGTACGGGGCATAACCATAATATCGCGGACCCCGGTAGTAACGCCGCCCGGTGTAGTAGCGGTTGCGATAGCGCCGCCGCTGATCGCTGAACTCCAGCCCGCCGGCCAGAGCCTGCTGAGTCTGGATGCCGTCGGCGCGGCGCTCGGTGGCGCTGGCCGAACCCGGGAGCGCGATCAAGGCCGTGACGGCCACTGCCGCGCACGTTGCGAGAATCCTGGACATGCACGAACCTCCGCTTCAATGCCCCCAAGGATAACGCGCGACGCGGCAAGAGGTTGCGGGCGTTGGGAAGCGATTCCGGCGGGGCGTCAGCCCTGAACCCACCAGCAGCGCATGCGCGGAACCACCACGGTTCCGCTCGGCCGATGCTCGGTGACGTAGCGATTGACGCACTGCCGCACGCCGTTCGGGCCGGGGTACTCGACCTGATAGGGCAGCGGATAGAACGAGTGGAAGGTGCGGTACGGATAGCGCCGCGGTTGCACCCTGATCTGCGGCCGCCCGCGCCGCTGGGCGGACATGTCGGCGACGGCGGCACCTTCCACGTCCGGTTGCGCATGTCGCGGCGCAGCAACACCGGGCGCGGCGGCAAGCATGACGCCGAAGCCCAAAGCCGAGACGAGCGAAGCGATCCGTGGCATGGCCCAACGGTCCCCCATCGCGCAAGCCCCGTCAACCGCGCGGATGGATCGCGGTTAAACGACCGCATATGCTTTGACCATGACCGACAGCACCCTCGCCGATCCGCTGGCGTGGCGCCCGCTCAAGGCGCCCTCCCTGGTCGAATTCGAGGTGATCGCGACCGAGGCATTTCGCCGGCTGCCGTCGCGCTTCCGCGCCAAGTGCCAAGGCGTGGTGATCCACGTCGAGGACTATGCGACCGAAGAGGTGCTCGATTCCCTCAACATGCAGAGCGAGCTCGACCTGATGGGGCTGTTCCAGGGCGTCGGCCTGCCGTTCCAGTCGGACAGCGCGCCGGTGCAGATGCCCAACATGGTCTGGCTCTATCGGGTGCCGATCCTGCTGTACTGGGCCGAGCACGACGAGACGCTCGGCTCGGTCATCACCCACGTGCTGGTGCACGAGATCGGCCATCACTTCGGGCTGTCCGACGACGACATGTACGGAATCGAACGGGCGGCGGACTGACCATGAAACGGAAGGGAATGGGGTCATGAGAATCGATGGAAGCTGTCACTGCGGCTACATCACCTTCGAGGGCGAGGCCGATCCGGAGAAGGCCGGCATCTGCCATTGCACCGATTGCCAGACCAGCACCGGCTCCGCCTTCCGCACCAACGTCCCGGTGCCCGGCAACGCCTTCAGGATGCTGTCGGGAGAGCCGGCGATCTATGTGAAGACCACCGCCGAAAGCGGCAACCCGCGCGCGCAGGCGTTCTGCCCGAAATGCGGCACACCGATCTATTCGACCACGCCCGGCGACGGCCCCAAGCCCTCGTACATGGTGCGGGTCGGCACCCTGCGGCAGCGCGAGCAGTTCGTCCCGAAAAAACAAAATTGGTTTCGCTCGGCGCAACCCTGGCTCGCCGCGCTCGCCGACATTCCAAAGAACGCCAAGCAAGGGTGAGCGCGTCATGAGAATCGACGGTGGATGTCACTGCGGTTTCATTGCCTACGAGGGCGAGGCCGATCCGGAGACGGCCGCGATATGCCACTGCACCGACTGTCAGAAGCTTTCCGGCTCGGCGTTTCGGACCGTGGTTCCGGTCCAGGACAGCGATTTCCGGATGACCGGGGGAAAGCCGACGATCTATGTGAAAACCGGAGACAGCGGCAACAAACGCCAGCAGGCGTTCTGCCCGCAGTGTGGCTCGCCGATCTTCTCGGCGGCGCCGGGCGACGGACCGAAGGTTTACATGATCCGTGTCGGGACGATCCGCCAGCGCGACCAGTTCGCACCGAAGGTGCAAGTCTGGGCGCGCTCGAAGCAGCACTGGACCAACGACCTAGCGGCGATGCGGAGCGTTGAAAAGCAGCCCTAGGTGCGGCCGGTGCCCTGCTCCGGGGCTTGACCCGCGCCCGGCGAGACGCCATGACCAAGGCGCAGGAGAGAGCTGAAATGGATAAGTTTACGACACTGGAAGGCGTTGCCGCGCCGATCAACATCGTCAATGTCGACACCGACATGATCATTCCCAAGCAGTACCTGAAGACGCTCAAGCGCACGGGACTGGCGAAGGGACTGTTCTCGGAGCTGCGCTACAAGGACGACGGCAGCGAGAATCCGGATTTCGTGCTCAACAAGCCGGCCTATCGCAACGCCAAGATCATCGTCGCCGAAGACAACTTCGGCTGCGGCTCCTCGCGCGAGCACGCGCCCTGGGCGCTGATGGACTACGGCATCCGCTGCGTGATCTCGACCCAGTTCGGAGACATCTTCTACAACAACTGCTTCAAGAACGGCGTGCTGCCGATCAAGGTCAGCAAGGAAGATCTCGAGAAGCTGTTCGACGACGCCAATCGCGGCGCCAACGCCACGCTGTCGATCGACCTGGAGAAGCAGGAGATCCGCGGGCCGGACGGCGGTGTGGTGAGGTTCGACATCGATCCGCACCGCAAGCATTGCATGCTCAACGGCCTCGACGACATCGGCATGACCAATCTGAAAAAAGAAAAGATCGACAGCTTCGAAGACAAGGCCAAGGCGGCGCGGCCTTGGGCGTAAAGCCGTCAAGCTGGAGGACGATCGCCGCCGGCGCGGTGCTGCTGGCGCTGGTCGCTCCAGCCGACGCCGCGTCGCGCTCGAAGACCCGCTTCGACGGCATCCGCGATTGCGAGCGCACCGGCGCGGTGCAGTTCCTGCGCCACAACCCGGCCTTCCGGCGCTTCGTCATCGACCGTGCCGCTGTCGATGTCGACAAGTACGCTGATCAGGTCGGCAACCGGTTCATCTCGACGATCTATCACGGCCGTGCGACCTACGAGGCCGCAAACATCTCGCGCAGCACGCGATTCATCTGCCTGCATGGCGGCCTGGGCCGGCGCGCGGTGTTCGTCTACACGCTGCCGGAGTAGGCGCTACGCGACCTTGCTGTGCACCACGTCGTAGAGCCCGGGCTCCACGTCCTGCACCAGTTCACCGAAGCGCGGCCACCTCTTGCGGAATTCGGGCGAATGATGCGCCGCGGCCAGCTTGTCCGGGTTGGTCCATTGCAGATAGTTGACGACGTGGCTGCCGTCACGGCTGCGATGCAGGTTGACCGACACGAAGCCGGGCTGGGTGGCCATGAAGCGGGCGCGCTCCTGCATCAGCGCAAGCACTTCGTCCTGATTTTCGGGCGTCATCTTGACCGTGGTGATCTGGGTCACGATACCGGCGTTCTGGTCGATATTGGTCATGGTTCGTCCTCCTGGCTCGCCGGAAGAATAACGCCTGAACCTGGGCGAGAGTTTCAGCGCGCCTGCGCCCGCTCGATCGCCTCGGCGATCGCCACCGTGCGGCGGGCCATCTCGGCGTGCATGCGCTCGACCATGCGGCCGTCGATCATCACCACGCCTTTGTCCTTGTTTTCCGGCCGGTCGAACGCGGCGATCATCGCCCTGGCCTGCGCCAATTCGTCCGCCGTCGGCGAGAACGCGGCGTTGCACGGCGCGATCTGATTGGGATGGATCAGCGTCTTGCCGTCGAAGCCCATGTCGCGGCCCTGCGCGCACTCCTGCACGAAGCCGTCGGTGTTGCCGATGTCGTTGTAGACGCCGTCGAGGATGTCGACGCCGTGTGCGTGCGCGGCGAGCAGGCAGCGCGCCAGCCACGACAGCATCGGCGCGCGGCCGGGCCCCAGGCGCGCGCGGGTTTCCTTGGCGAGGTCGTTGGTGCCCATGACGAAGCCGCCGAGCCGCGCCTCGGACTCGTGCGCCTCGGCGGCGAGCGCGTTGATGTTGAAGATGGCGGCCGGCGTCTCGATCATCGCCCAGACCCGGATTTTTAGGTCCGCGCGCATGTCGAGCAGGCGATGGCCGATGAAATCGAGCTGCTCGACGGTCGAGACCTTCGGCACCAGGATGGCGTCCGGCGCGGCCGCGATCGCCGCGGCAAGATCGTCGGAGAACCACGGCGTGTCGGTGCCGTTGACGCGGATGAACACCTCGCGCGGGCCGAAGCCGCCGGCCTTCACCGCCGTCACGATCTGCTCGCGGGCCTGCACCTTGGCGTCGGGCGCAACCGCATCCTCGAGATCGAGGATCACGCCGTCGACCGGCAGGGTGCGCGCCTTCTCGATCGCGCGGGCGTTCGAGCCCGGCATATAAAGCACGCTGCGGCGCGGGCGGATGGCGGTGGTGGTCATGTGGCGTTCTCCCTGCGCGTACCCTAGCGGTGTCGCAAATGTCGTGCCAGCGTATCGGCGCAATGAGCAATTCTCACAAAGACGTATGGCTCGCCGGCGTGGACGGCTGTCGTGGCGGTTGGGTCGTCGCCATGGTGCGGCCGTCCGGCGACGAGACGCAGGTTCGTGTCGTCTCGCGCTTCGGCGAGCTGCTGTACGTGGCCGAAACACCCGCAGTGATCGCCATCGACATTCCGATCGGTTTGCCGGAGCGGACCGGACCCGGCGGCCGCGCGGCGGAGAACGCCGTGCGCCCGCTGCTCAGCCAGCGGCAATCGTCGGTGTTCTCGGTGCCGTCGCGCTCGGCGATCTACGCCGAGGATTATCGCGACGCCTGCCGCCGTGCGCTCGAGACCTCCGATCCGTCGCGCAAGGTTTCCAAGCAACTGTTCAACATCGCGCCGAAAATTCGTGAGGTCGACCGGTGCTTGCGCGACGATCCCGAAGCGGCCTCGCGCGTAT
>CAMDEB010000058.1 GCA_945893085.1 Rhodoplanes serenus
GAGCGCGCTGGAGAGGATGTCGAGGCGGAGCGAATCGAGCGTCGCCTTGGACGCGCTCGCCGGTTTGGTCGTCACTGGCTTGTTCACTTGGCCGCTGCCTCAGGAGTGATGCGCAGATTGCCGAATTCGTCGCACAGCGCCACCCAGTCCGGCGGCACGATGACGGTGGAGTCCTGTCCGGCGATGACTGTCGGCCCCGGCAGCCGATGGCCGGCGCGCAGCGCGTCGCGATCGTAGGTCGCGCAGTTGTCGTAGGCCTTGCCGCGGAACCAGGTGCGGTGGCGGCCGATCGGCGTTGCGTCGCCGGTGGCCTTCGGCAGCTCGGGATGGCGCACGGCTCGGACCCGGCCGATCACCGTGAGGCTGATGTTGACGAACTGGACCTCGCCGCCGTGGTGCCTGCGGCCGTACAGCCGCTCGTGCGCCTGATGGAACGATTCGATGATGCCGTCGGTCGCGCTCTCGTCGAGCTTCTCGGGCAGCGTCACCCGCAGCTCGTAGGCCTGGCCGCGGTAGCGCATGTCGGCCGCCATCACGAACTCGATCCGGTCGGCGGGCAGGCGGTATTCGTTGAGCGTCGCTTCGCCCTCGCGCCGCAGCTCGCCGACCAGCGCCGCCAGTTCGGCCATCTCGGCCTTTCCGACCGAGGCCACATAGGTGCGGCGGAAGTCGTAGCGCACGTCGGCCGAGAGCAGCCCCTGGCTCGACAGCAGCCCCGGCGCCGGCGGCACGATCACCTCGCGGATGCCGAGCTCCTCCGCCAGCTCCACCGCATGCACCGGCCCCGATCCGCCGGATGGGATCAGGCAGAACTCCTGCGGATCGTAGCCCTGCTCGACCGAGACGATGCGCAGCATCTTGAGCATGTTGGCGTTGGCGATCTCGACGATCGCGGCGCAGACGTCCTCGACGCTGGTGCCGAGCGGGCCGGCCAGCGTGTCCTTGACCACCGCGCGGGCGCGCGCGACGTCGAGCTTCATGTGGCCGCCGAGGAAATGATCCGCCGGAATGCGGTTCAGCAGCACGTTGGCGTCGGTGATCGTCACCCGCTCGCCGCCGTGGCCGTAGCAGATCGGCCCGGGCACCGCGCCGGCGCTCTCCGGCCCGACCTTCAGCACGTTGCCGGCGTCGAGCTTGACGATCGAGCCGCCGCCGGCGCCGACCTCGGCCAGATCGACGGTCGCGGCGCCGACGAAGTAGCCGCCGCCCTGCAGCAGCCTCGACATGTTGACGCCGGTGCCGATCTCCTGGCCGGACGAGAGCCGGACCTCGCCGTTCTCGATCAGCCCGGCCTTGGCGGTGGTGCCGCCCATGTCGAAGGCCATGATGTTGTTGCGGCCGACCAGCGAGCCGAAATAGGCGGCGGCGATCACGCCGGCCGCCGGACCGGACTCGACGATGCGGGAGGGGAACAGGCTCGCCTCCCTGGCGGCGATGACGCCGCCGTTCGACTGCATGAGCTGCAACGGAGCCGCGACGCCGAGCTTGCGCGCCTCGCTCGACAACCGGTCGATGTAGCGCGACACCCGCGGCCCGAGATAGCAGTTCACCGCCGTCGTGCTGGTGCGCTCGTATTCGCGGTACTGCGGATAGACCACGCTCGACACCGACACGAACACGTCCGGCAGCATCTCGCGGACGATCTCGGCCACGCGCTGCTCGTGCGTGCCGTTGAGGAAGCTGAACAGGAAGCAGATCGCGATCGCTTCGACCTTCTCCTCGCCGAGGAAGGCGACCGCCTTGCGCACCGCCTGCTCGTCGAGCGGCGTGATCACGGCGCCTTGCGCGTCGATCCGCTCGGGAATACCGATTGTCAGTCGCCGGTCGATCAGCGGCTTGAGCTTTTTGTACTTCGCATCGAACAGCGCGTAGCGCTTGTGCCGGCGGATTTCCAACAGGTCGCGGAAGCCTTCGGTGACCAGCAGCCCGGTGCGGGCGCCGACGCCTTGCAGGACGGTGTTGGAGGCGACGGTGGTGGAGTGGATGAGTTGCGACACCTGCGCGAGATCGGTGTTGCACTCCTTCGGATCGGCGGCGCGGCGGATCGCGTTCAGCACCGCTTCCGATGGATCGTGCGGCGTGGACGGAACCTTCACCGTCTGGATCAGGCCGGTCTCGGAATTCTGGATGACAAGGTCCGTAAAGGTCCCGCCGACATCAACTCCCAAGCGATACACGACAGGACGTCTCCTCGATCACTTTATGCCTGACAACGGACGTATCCGTGGGCCTATTAGGCATGCCCCGCAAGTGAATTCCAGACCGGGTGGCCTGCAGCCGAGCAGGGCAGACCGGCGCCCGCAGCCGGTATCCGGAGGTTATGGCCCGGCTACTTTTTGGCTCAGGTTTTGGGGCGCAACCGCTGGATCTGCATCTGCGCTAGGAACGGCACCAGCGGATGCGTTCCCATCTTCACGATCGACGGCATGTCGAGCGCGATCAGCGCTTGGCGCTGGTCCGGCGAGAGCCGGAACTTGTCGGCATAGGCCGGCGCGTCGGCGACGTACTGGGCGCGCTGCGCCGGATCGTGCGCCAGGCCGTGCAGCGCCGATGTCAGCTCGACCAGCTCCGGCTTGATCGACGGATAGTGCGCGTCATGGTCGGCTTGGCTCGGGCCGAACCAGGCCAGCGACGCGTAGTTGTGGTGCCAGCTCGGGTCCATCGAGACGACGTCGGGCTTACGCTCGCCCAGCGCGCCGGCGGCGCAGGCCCAGCAGCGCAGCTCGATGTTGCCGGTCTCATCCAGCTCGGCCTCGTCGTAGCCGATCAGCGATTTCAGGTTTCCGGCCGCGAGCTTTTCCAGCGCGCGGTTGTCCCAGGCCAGCTCCGGATTCGAATAGCGGTCGGTGCCGGGAAAATGCGACATGCCGCCGCTTGAGAGGATCACGGTCTTCAGGCCGAGCGTGGTGACGGTGCGCGCAATCGCCTGGCCGAACGAATAGCAGCGCTCCATGGTCGGCTGCGGCGGCAGGTAGGCGTTGACGTAGATCGGGATCACCGGATCGGTCAGGCCGATATGGGTCAGCGGAATGCCGATCGCATAGTCGATCTTGGCGGTGCTGGTGAACGCCGGGTCGAAGTTCTGGCGATAGAGCTGGCGCACCAGCTCGAAGCTGATCTCGCTTGGGATTTTCCAATGGAATTTCCGACCGGCAAACTCGCCGGTCGCCTCGCCGCCGACGTGGATCGTGAACGGCGGCGCCGCGTTGTGGAAGAACTGCTCGGCGTGATCGTTGGAGAAGATGATCCAGAGGTCGGGCTTGAGCGCCTTGAGCCGCTTGCCGATGTCGGCGGCGACCTGCCGCACGTGCTCGACAAGCTGCTTGTCCTCGGTGTCGGGCATGGTGAAGAACTGGGGCGCGTGCGGCAGCATGGCGCCGCCAATCACCGTCGACATCATGGCCCTGCTCCGCGTTCGGTCGTCGCGTCGATCTTGCCGCAAAAGTATCGCGCAATCGTACGCGCGTCCATCGGCGCCGCGCCGCTTCAAGCGGCTTCACAGCCGAAATGGAAGGCAGTACGCTTTGCGGCGCAGGGAATGTCCTGCGCCGATTGCTGTCCGCCAGTCTCACCAGCAGCACATCTCAAGGAGCTCTGATGGTTGACGTGCCCATCACGATTGCCTGCGGCAATTACGACCGCACCCGCGCCATCCAGGATGGCCGGGTCAAGGTTGAGGGCTGCGCCGTCACCTATCTGCCGCTGTATCCGGAGGAGATTTTCTTCCGCGTCTTCCGCTACCAGGAGTTCGACGTTTCGGAAATCTCGTTCTCGAGCTACATCCGGACCGTGGCAGCCGGCACCTCGGAATACATCGGCATCCCGGCTTTCGTGTCGCGCGTCTTTCGCCATTCCGGCATCTACGTCCGCGCCGACGCCGGCATCAAGAAGCCGGAGGACCTGCGCGGCAAGCGCATCGGGCTGCCGGAGTATCAGATCACCGCGGTGGTGTGGATGCGCGGCATGCTGCAGCACGAATACGGCGTGTCGCCGTCGGAGATTCATTGGCGCAGCGGCGGTCAGGAGGAACCGGGACGCCACGAACGCACCCCGCTGAAGCCGATCAAGGGCATCGACCTTCAACCGATCCCCGAGGACAAGACGCTGGTCGGGATGCTGGAGGACGGCGAGCTCGACGCGCTGTTCACCGCGCGGGCGCCGTCGACCTTCCTGCGCGGCGAGCCGCACATCAAGCGGCTGTTCCCCGACACCCGCGCGGCGGAGATGGCCTACTTCAAGAAAACTGGGCATTTCCCGATCATGCACCTGATCGGCATCCGCAAGTCTTTGGCCGAGAAATACCCCTGGCTTGCGACCAGCGCCTACAAGGCGTTCTGCGAAGCCAAGGCGCTGGCGATGATCGACCTGTGCGACGTCAACGCGCTGATGGTGACGCTGCCCTTTCTGGATGCGGAAACCAGGGAGACGATGGCGGTGATGGGCCAGGACTTCTGGAAGTACGGCATCCACGAGAACCTCCACGACATCGAGGCGCTCACGCAGTACGCGTTCGAGCAGGGATTGATTGATCGCAAGGTGGCGGTCGAAGAGCTGTTCGCCCGTTCGATGTTTGAAATTTCCAAAGTCTGAGCATGGATTAGAAATGGCCGATCACGCGGCGTCCGACGGCTGGATCGGTGCGCGGCTGCTGCGCAAGGAGGATGCGCGGCATCTGCACGGCCACGGCATGTTCATCGCCGACATCAAGATGCCAGGCCTGCAGGACATCGCGTTCGTGCGCAGCCAGCACGCGCACGCGAAGGTGCGGCAGGTTACCAAGCCGGCGGATGCGGCCGCGCAGGTGTTCACGCTCGCCGACATCGGGCCGCTGCACATTCTCGAAGCCGGACCGGAGCTGGCGGCGCATCGGCACAGTCCGTATCCCGCGCTCGCCGATGGGCGCGTGCGCTATGTCGGCCAGACGATCGCCGCCTGCATGCAACCGACGCGGGCCGCCGCCGAGGACTTGGCCGATCGCGTTTCGGTCGAGATGGAGGAATTGCCGGTCGTCGTCGATTGCATTGCTGCCATGCGCCAGGGCAGCCCTCGGGTGTTCGAGAACTGGGCGGACAATGCCTTCATCACGAGCACCGTGAACGAAGGCAAACCGGCGTCGCTCGCGTCCGCGCCGATCCGGCTGCGCCGGCAATTCCGGATGAACCGGCAAGCCACCGTCTCGCTCGAATGCCGCGGCTCGCTCACCTATTGGGACCACCGGCTTAACGAACTGGTGGTCTATCTGTCGACGCAGGGCGGCCACGTGAAGCGGCTCGGCCTGTCGCAGGCGCTGGGCCTGCCGGAGCACCAGATCCGCGTCATCGCGCCCGACGTCGGCGGCGGCTTCGGCGGCAAGAACCGCCTGATGCCGGAGGACATCGCGGTCGCGGCGATCGCGATGAAGGTCGGCCATCCGGTGCGCTGGATCGAGGACCGCCGCGAGCACCTGCTTGCCTCCGTCCATTGTCGCGACCACGCCTACGACCTGACGATCTCCGCCGACAAGGACGGTACGCTGCTGGGCGTCGAGGGCGACGTCTATATCGACGCCGGCGCCTACGCGCTGTGGCCGACCGGATCGTTCATGGAGGCCAGCATGGCCTCGCGCAACCTGACCGGCCCGTACCGGATCAAGCATCTCAAGCTCAACACGTTCACGGTGGCGACCAACAAGGCGCCGATGGGTCCCTATCGCGGCGTCGCGCGGCCGGGCGCGTGCTTTGCGATCGAGCGCATGGTCGACGAGGTGGCGCGCGAGCTTGGCCGCGAGCCGTTCGATCTGCGCAAGCAGAACATCGTCACCGCCGCCGAGCTTCCCTCCCGCACGGCGGCGGGCATGCGGCTCGACACCGGCGACTACATCGCCTCGCTCGACATGGCGCGGCAGATGATCGACATGCCGGCGATCCGCAAGCGCCAGGCGGCCGGCGAGGCGGATGGCCGCGCGATCGGCCTTGGCTTTGCATTCTACACCGAGCAGAGCGGCCACGGCACGGTGGAATGGGTCAAGCGCAAGTCGCGCGTGGTGCCGGGCTATGAGTCGGCATCGGGGCGAATGCTGCCGGACGGCAGCGTCATCTTTCATGTCGGCGTGCAGAATCACGGCCAGGGCCACGAGACCACGCTGGCGCAGATTGCGGCGCATGAGCTGACCATCGATCCTTCGCGCATTTCGATCCGCTACGGCGACACCGCGACGACGCCGTTCGGCTTCGGCACGTTCGCCTCGCGCTCGATCGTGTTTGCCGGCGGCGCGGTGGCGAAGTCGTGCCGGGCGCTGGTGGAAAAAATTCAGCGTATCGGCGCGCATCTTTTGCAGACCGACGTCGCCAACACCCGCGTCGAAGGCGGCGCGGTGCATGGCCCGTCCGGCAAGATCAGCTTCGCCGAGATCGCCTATGCGGCCAATGTGCGCCAGGAGCATCTACCGGCGGGCATGGATCCGCTGCTCGACGCGACCGCCACCTATGAGCCGACCGAAACCGGCGGCGTGTTTTCCTACGGCACGCATGCGGTGGTGGTCGCCGTCGAGCCGGACACCGGCGTGGTCGAAATCCTCGACTACGTGGTGGCGGAGGACTGCGGCACCATGATCAATCCGATGATTGTCGACGGTCAGGTGCAGGGCGGCATCGCCCAGGGCATCGGCACCGCGCTGTACGAGGAGATTCCCTACGACGAGGCCGGCCAGCCGCTGGCGACGTCGTTTGCCGATTACATGATGCCGTGTGCGCCGGAGATTCCAAAGGTGCGGATCGGTCATCTGGTGACGCCGGCGCTCGCCACCGAATACGGCGTCAAAGGATTGGGTGAGGGCGGGGCGATCGCGCCGCCGGCGGTGATCGCCAATGCGGTGGCGGACGCGTTCCGCTCGATCGGCGCGAGCTTCAACGAGACGCCGCTGACGCCGCGCCGGGTGTCCGAGGCGGTCGATCGCGCGCGCCGCGCCAAGGGTGCCGCCGCATGAAGGCCGCGCCGTTCGAATATGTCCGTCCGGGCACGTTGGCCGAGGCGAGCGCCGCGCTCGGGCGCGACGGCATCACCACCGCCGCCATCGCCGGCGGCCAGTCGCTGCTGCCGATGCTCAATCTGCGGGTCGCGTTCATCGATCTGCTGGTCGATATCAGCCGGCTCGAAGAGTTGCGGGCGGTGACGGAAACGCCGGACGGTCTGCACATCGGCGCGCTGACGACGCATGCCGCGATCGAGGACGGCAAGGTGCCCGACCTGTTCGGCGGCTTGCTGCGCCGCGTCGCCGGTCAGATTTCCTATCGCGCGGTCCGCAATCACGGCACCATCGGCGGCAGCGTCGCGCTTGCCGATCCGGCGGCGGACTGGCCCGGCTGCCTGATGGCACTCGGCGCCAGCGTGCGGATCGCCGGCCGCGATGGCGTGCGCAGCGAGCCGGTGTCGGAGTTCGTGCGCGACGCCTATACGACATCGCTTGCCACCGGCGAAATCATCCTCGGCTTCGACCTGCCGCGGCCCGACGCGCCGCTGCGCTGGGGCTTCGCCAAGGTGGCGCGCAAGAGCGGCGCGTTCGCGAGCTCGATCGCCTTCGTCGTGGCGCGCGGCAAGGGGGGGCCGGTGTCGGTGGTGCTCACGGCCGCGGCCTCGCGTGCGCATTCGTGTTCGCAGACAGCCGAGCAACTTGAGCAAGGCGCGGGCAGCGACGAGGCCCTGCGCCGAGCAATCGCGAGCGACCTGCTCACGTTTGCTCAGGATGCGGATTCTTATCAGCAACGGTTGCATACGGCGACGATCCTGCGCGCCATACGGGAATGGCGGGCCCAATGACCGACGTCACCATCGACCTGAACGGCGCCAAGGTCAGCCACGCGGTCGAGCCGCGCCAGACGCTCGCCGACTTCCTGCGCGAGCTCTGCGGTCTCACCGCCACTCACTTGGGGTGTGAGCACGGCGCCTGCGGCGCCTGCACCGTGCTCGTGGATGCTCAGGCGACGCGCTCCTGCCTGCAACTGGCGGTCATGTGCGACGGCCGATCGGTCCAGACCCTCGAAGGCCTGCGCAACGATCCGGTCATGGATGTCCTAAAGCGCCATTTCCACGAGTGCCACGCCTTGCAATGCGGCTTTTGCACGCCTGGTATGCTGATTACGGCCCGGGATATCCTGCGGCGCCTGGTCAAGCCGGAGGCGCAGACGGTCCGTCATGAACTCAGCGGCCAGATCTGCCGCTGCACCGGCTACGCCGGCATTGTCGATGCGATCGTCGCCGCAGGGCAGGAGCTGGCATGACACGTGCTCTGGCATGACACGTGCAAGTGCGACCCGATAGCATGCATCGGGCCGCTGGCCTTTGCGCTATGGTTGGTGGATTGAACACGAGCTTGAGGGGAACAGACATGGCTTCGGAAATGGGCAAGCTTACGCGGCGTAATCTGCTCAAGGGCGGCGCCGGACTGACCGCCGGATTGCTGGCGGCGCCTTACGTGGCGCGGGCGCAGGCCGTCGACGCCATCAAGTTCAGCCTGGAGTTCCGCAACTACGGCGGCAACGCGCCGATGTTCCTGGGCAACGAGAACGGCATCTACAAGAGCCTTGGCCTCGACATCACCCCGGAGGGCTCGTCGGGCTCGGGCGAATCGGTGAACCGCGTCGCGACCGGCTCGCATCCGTTCGGCACCGCCGATGCCAGCACCGCCGTGGAGTTCGCCTCGCGCAATCCCGCCTCCGCGCCGAAGATCGTCATGACCGTGTTCGATCGCTTTCCGGCGGTGGTGATCAGCTTCAAGCGCAAGCCGATCAGCACGCTGCAGGAAATGGTCGGCAAGAAGATCGGCGTCGGCTCGGCCGATGCCGGCTCGCGCATCCTGCCGGCGCTGCTGTCGCGCGCCAAGGTCGATCTCGCCTCGATCAACCGCGTCACCGTCGACGTCAAGCTGCGCGACATCATGCTGATGAAGGGCGACGTCGATGGCGTGGTCGGTTTCGACTACACCACCATCTTCAACCTGATCGAGGCCGGCGCGAAGCTCGAAGACATCAACCTGCTTTATTTCTCCGACTTCGGCTTCGACTTCCCGGGCAACTCGCTGATTGTGAACCCCGAGGTTCTGCAGAAGAATCCCGATCTGGTGCGGCGCGTGGCAGCCGCCACCGCGCGGACCTGGGTCGCCGGCAACAAGGACCGGCCCGCCGCGATCGCCGCGGTGATGAAGCGCGATCGGCTGCTCAAGCAGGACACCGAACTCGCCCGCATGAGCTGGGTGTACGACAAGCTGATCCTGACGCCCGCGGTGAAGCAGAACGGGCTCGGTCACATCGACACGGCGCGCGTGACCAACGGCATCAACGTGCTAAAGGAAGGCTTCAACCTCGCGCAGGCGCCGACGCTCGCGCAGATCTACGACGGCCGGTTCCTGCCGCCGGTCGCGGATCGCAAGTTCGCCTGAGGCGGCGGCATCGGGGCACGGCGTTGCGATCGAAGTGGGCGTGAAGAGCTTTGTCGAGCTGGACGGCGTGTCCCTGCGCTACGGCGAGGTTGACGGCACGCTCGCGATCGAGAAGGTCGATCTCGGCATTCGCGCCGGCGAGTTCGCCGCCGTGGTCGGGCCGTCGGGCTGCGGCAAGTCCTCGCTGATGAAGCTCGTCACCGGACTGCTGCCGCCGACCACGGGCACCATCCGCGTGGCGGGCCAGACCGTCAACGGCCCGCTCAAGATCGTCGGCATGGCGTTCCAGAATCCGACGCTGCTGCCGTGGCGGAACACGCTGTCGAACACGATGCTGCCGTTCGAGATCGTGCAGCCGCATCGCAGCCGGCTGCGATTCCACAGGGAAGAATACGTCGCCCTGGCGCACAAGCTGCTGGCCGCCGTCGGTCTCGACGGCTTCGAGCAGAAGCAACCGTGGATGCTGTCCGGCGGTATGCAGCAGCGGGCGAGTCTGTGCCGCGCGCTGATCCACAACCCCGAACTGCTGATGCTCGATGAGCCGTTCGCGGCGCTCGACGCCTTCACCCGCGAGGAACTGTGGGCGGTGCTCCAGGACCTGTGGCTGGAAAAGAAGTTCACCTGCACCTTGGTGACCCACGACCTGCGCGAGGCCGCCTATCTGGCCGACGTCATCTTCGTCATGAGCGCCCGGCCGGGCCGCATCGTGGCGACCCACCGGATCGATCTGCCGCGGCCGCGCACCCTCGACATGACCTTCCAGCCGCAGTTCGTCGAGATCCTGCACAAGATCCGCAACGAGATCGCGCAGGCGCGAAACGAAGTGCGCGGCGTCGCCACTTCAGCCAAGGTCGCCGCATCATGACACGCAATCGGCGGCGGCTCGAACTCGCCATGCCCTGGATCGTGATCATCGGGCTGCTGATCGTCTGGCAGGCGGTGGTGCAGATTTTTCAGATCCGGCAATTCGTGCTGCCGGCGCCGACGGCGATCATCGATGCGTTCTTTGAATATCGCGCGCCGATCATGGATCATGCGCTGTTCACGCTGTTGAACACGCTGATCGGGTTCGGCATCGGCATCGTGGTTGGCGTGCTGCTTGGCATCTTCATCGGCTCGTCGCGTCTGGTCTACGCCGGGCTCTATCCGCTGCTCGTCGGTGTCAACTCGGTGCCCAAGGCCGCGATCGTGCCGATTCTGGTGCTGTGGATGGGGATTGGGCAGCCGCCGGCGATCACCACCGCCTTCATGCTGTCATTCTTTCCGATCGCGGTGAATGTCGCGACCGGTCTGGCCACGGTCGAGCCCGAGCTCGAGGACGTGCTGCGCTCGCTCGGCGCATCGAAGCTCGACATCCTGCGGAAGGTCGGCCTGCCGCGGACGATGCCTTATTTCTTCGCATCGTTGAAGGTTGCGATCACGCTGGCCTTCGTCGGCGCCGTGATCTCCGAAACCATCGCCTCGAACGACGGCATCGGTTACCTGATGCTGCAGGCCGCGTCGCAGTTCCGGGTGCCGCTGATGTTCGCAGGCGTGTTCGTGATCGCGGCGATGGGAATCGCGACCTATGTGATCTTCGCTTTGCTTGAGGGTCGCTTCACGAGCTGGGCGACGCGGCGTCAGGAGACGCACTTCGGCGGTGGTTGATGCGGTGGCCGGCGCGTCAGCGCGCTCTCACTGTCGCACCACCCGCCCGTTTTGCCGCCGCTCGGCCCACCAGGTGCCGGAACAAGACTCGCCGGTCCATAGGCCGGCGCCATACTTGCCTTCCAAGCGGCCATAGCCCGATGCGCTTCTGTTACCCCGGTTCACCATTACAGTGATCTGCCCGTTCTCGCGGACCTTGCCGGAGATGATGAGGCCCCAATCGCTGGCGTTGCTCAGCACGCCGCTGGCGATGCGAACAGGATAACGATTGCCGTCCTCGCATCTGCCCGACTTTGTCGTGATCGATACGTACCACACGCCGTCAAAAAGCGGCTTGGCAGGGGCCGGATCGATCGAGGCAGCGCCCAAGCACAGCGCAATGAGCGCGACGCGCGCGCCATTGCGCGGAAACGTGTGTGAGAACATTGGCTGCACTCACGATGGGTGAAAGTGAAATGTACGCTATCCGACACACAAAGTCGATTGTCAAAAGACACGACCCCCCAAGCAGTCAAAACCCCTTCGGCAAATCCTTTGCCCATTTGGCGCGCACGCGGTCGTCAAGTGCCTTGCTGGAGCGCGCAATCTTGGGGAATGTCTTCTTCCGCCGGAACGGGATACAGGCGTCGATCACGACGCGGGAATTGCGCCGGTCATCCTCGGTGTCATAGCACATCGGATCGAGCGCCGAGCTCCAGCCGCCGTGGATGATATCGACCTGTTCGCGCGGGTCGCAGCGGGTGCACATCGCCCAGATCACGTCGTTGAAGTTCGTAGGATCGATGTCCTCGTCCACCACGATGGTCCAACGGTTGCAATAGGCGCCGGCGTGGCAATGGGCCGCAACCATGGCGGCCTGCTTTGAGTGCCCGCCGTACAGCGTCTTGATCGAGATCACGAGCAGGAAACGGCTGCCGCCCGCCTCGTGCGCCCACACGCCCTGCACCCCGGGAATGCCCGCGGCTTCGAGCTGGTTCCACACCGCGCCGCAGCGGTAAGCGCCGAAGTAAAAGGTGTTGTCGTTCGGCGGCACCGCCGGGATCGCGCCCATGAGGATCGGATCATTGCGGTACATCAGCGTCTCGATCCGGATGGCAGGCTCCAGATCGCTACCACTGGCGTAGTAGCCGGTCCATTCGCCGAGCGGCCCCTCCTTAATCTTGTCATCCGGGTGGATGAAGCCTTCGAAGGCAATCTCCGCATTCGACGGGACAGGCAGGGCAGTCTTCGGCATGTTGATGACTTCAACCGACTCGCCAAAGATGCCGCCCGCGGCCTCGAGTTCGTTCTTGCCGTAGGGAATCTCGATGCCGCCCAGCATGACCAGCGCTGGATGCATGCCGGCAACCACCGCGACCGGACAGGGCTGACCGCGTTCGTGATATTTCCGCATGATGATCAAGCCATGCTTGCCGGGCGACATCATCACCGACGCAACATCCGGCTTGTGCGACTGCACGCGATAAGTGCCATAGTTCACCCAACCGCTGTCCGGATCCTTCATCACCACAAGACAAGCAGTGCCGATGAAAGGCCCGCCGTCGAGTTCGTGCCATACCGGCGTCGGGATTTTCTCGATGTTGACGTCCTTGCCCTGGAGCACGTTGTCCAGCAGCGGCCCGCCATTGACCGCTTTCGTCGGAAGCGACGGCGCGTTCTTAAAATAATTGCGCCACCACTGGGTCAGCTCCATCTCCGACGATTCCGGCGGCAGGCCGAGCGCCACATTGATGCGCGGCACGGACGTAAGAATGTTGGCGATGACGCGGTGGCCTTTCGGATAACCGGGAACCTCGTCGAACATCACCGCGGGATTGCCCATCTTCCGCATATAGATGTCGACGATGCCGCCGATTTCTTCCTTGGGTTCGGCGCCCTTGATGACCTTCAGCTCACCGGCGGCCTCGATTCCCTTAATCCAGTCCCTCAGGTCCTTGTTCGCCACGATTGCTCCTCCTCTTACGCATTCGACACCGCTGAAGCCGATCCCGATTGGTCACACAACGGCGGGTTTCTGACAACCCCGCCGGCTGCGCACGCGTGCCTGCAATGCGTCACACGATGACGTAGGCCATGCCGACAACGCGGTTGCGCCATCCCCCGCGCCCGCCGCACAATCGATGCGCAACCTTCACCGACCAAGCAGACAGAGGCGAGGCAGACATGGCTTATGACAGCTACGACAAGGGAATGGCGGTTCGCCGCAAGGTTCTGGGCGACGCCTGGGTCGATCGTTCGCTCGCCAACCGCACCGAGTTCAACTCCGAAATCCAGCAGCAGATCACCAGCCACGTCTGGGGCGACATCTGGACGCGGCCGGGGATTGATCCGAAGACGCGCCGGTTCATGGTGATCTCGATCATGATCGCGCTGCGGGCCTGGGACGAGTTCCGCCTGCATGTGCGGACCGGGCTGAGCACGGGGACCATCACCAAGGACGATCTCAAGGAGATCATCCTGCAGGTGACGGTCTATTGCGGCGCGCCGGCCGGCAACCACGCCGCGGCCGAAGCCGAGCTGGCGTTCAAGGAGATGGCAGCTTAGCGGCCTTACTTGAATTGACTGCTCATGTCGCGGAGCACGGGCGCCATTCGCGCCACGTCGCCTTCGACCACCTTGGCGAAGGCGTCGGCACCCGGCTCGCCGGCGGTGCTCTTGTCGCGCGCAAGCGCTGCGAGATAGGCCGGATCGGTCTGCGCCGCTCTCACTGCGATCTTCAGCCGCTCGACGATCGCCGGCGGCGTCTTCGCCAGCGCCATGAGCCCGAACCAGTTCTCGGTGTGCACGCCGGGCAGGCCGATCTCCGCCATGGTCGGCAGGTTCGGCAATTGCGCGATCCGCTTGGTCGAGGTGACGGCGATCGGGGTCAGCCCGCCGGCTTCGATCTGGCCGGCGAGGCTCTTCCATTCGCCGAAACCGGAGTCGATCTGGCCGCCGATGGCGTCGTTCACCCACAGCGGCGTGCTGCGATAGGGAACGTGCGTGACCTGGACGCCGGCCTCGCGCGCCCACAGCAGGATGGCGACGTGGGAGTTGGTGCCGACGCCGGCGGAGCCGACGGTGAGCCTGCCGGGATCGGCTTTGGCGCGCGCGACGATCTCCGGCATGGTCTTGAGACCGAGACTGCTGCGAACCACCAGCATCGGCGGGGCGTAGAAGATCTGGCCGAGCGGGATGAAGTCCTTGAGCGGATCGTAGCGCACCTGCTGCACCGCCGGGATCACCACCAGCGTGGCGGTGCCGCCGACCGCGAGCGTGTAGCCGTCCGGCTCCGCCTGGAGCGCGGCTTCGGTGCCGATCCGGCCGCCGCCGCCTGAGCGGTTTTCGATGATGACGCTCTGCCCGAGCTGGCGCGACAGCGGCTCGGCGAGCAACCGCATGGCGACGTCGCTCGGCCCGCCGGCCGGGTAGGGAACCAGGATGCGCACCGGGCGCGTGGGATAGTCCTGGGCGAACGCGCCGGTAGCGGTCGCGGCCAGCGTCAGCGCGGCAATGAACTTGGTCAGTCTGGACATGATTTCCTCCGCGCCGCCGATGCTATTCGACTTTGATTCCTGCAGCCGAGATGACCGCTTTCCATTTCGCGACGTCCTTCTTGATCAGATCGGCATAGGCTTGATGCCCCGCGTCGCCGCCGCTGGCGCCCTGCTTCGCCAGGCTCGCCTGATAGGCCGGATCCTGCTGCGCCTTGAACATCGCATCCTGCAGCTTGGCGATGTGCGCCGCCGGGACCTTCGACGACACGTTCAATCCGAACCAGCTCTCGGCGTCGATGCCGGGGAAGCCGGCTTCGGTCATGGTCGGCGTATCGGGCAGCGCGACCACGCGCTTCGGTGCAGCCGCGGCGATCGCGACGATATGACCGCTGCGGACCTGCGGCGCGATGATCG
>CAMDEB010000059.1 GCA_945893085.1 Rhodoplanes serenus
TCTTGACCTCGCAAGCCCGGAGTCCGTCTCCAGCATGACCCAAGCAGCCTTCCTCGCCGCCAACAACGCCAAATCATCAACCCAATGACCCGACAAAGCTCCGATATCGACGATCCACCTGCCCGCGGGCGACTTCTGCAACAGTCCCCAGCGGGGAGAGGGAGCAGACCAGCGATGCCGCAACCTACGCCGGGGTCTTTTCCTTGACCTCCGCCTCGCCGAGCGCCGCAGCGCCGCGCCAGGGATGATCGCAGATGTCGAAGATCACCTTGTCGGGCCCATAGAACTTGGTCTCGTAGAAACCCATCTGCTTCTCCGGCTTGCGCGCGAAGCACTTGGCGCCGAGCTCTTCGCACTTGTCGGCGTAGGCGTCGACGTCGTCGACCAGCACGCCGAAGTGATGCACGCCGCGGAAGTCCAGCCCCGGCCCCTGATCCCAGCCGAAATGCAGGACCGCCATGCTGAGCGTGCCGTCGCTGAGGAACACGCCGTAGGACTTTTTCGGATCGTCGCTCTTCTCGGTTCGGCTGACTTCGACGAAGTCGAATGCCTGCTTGTAGAATTCAGCCGTCGCGAACGGATCTTCCGCCGCGAGCGCGATGTGTCGGAGCTTTGGCATCGGCATTCTCCCAAGTTCTTGTCGTTCTGCGTTCAAGACTCTGCCAGTTTGGCGGCTTCGTCAAATCCATAGACCGTCCGGGCGGCTTCCGGCGAGATGTAGTTCCGCAACAGGTCGGTGCGCACGCTGTCGCGGTCGCGCAGCTTGGGATCGCCGAAACCGCCACCGCCGCCGGTGTGGATGCGGACCCGGTCGCCGGCCTTGAGCATCACGGCCTCTTTCAGCGCGCTGCGGGTTGTCCCGTCGGCGGCTTCGATCAACACGTGTCCCGGCTCGGCCTCGCCACCGCCGTTCATGCCCCAGGGCGGGCATTTGGTCCGCTCGAAGCGCGTCGACATCCGGCACGGCGCCAGCATCAAGTAGCGGCGGACGAGACCCAGGCCGCCGCGGAACTGGCCCGGCCCGCCGGAGTCGGTCCGCAGGCTGTAGCCTTCGATCATGAACGGATAGCTCGCCTCGTGGACCTCGACCGGGATCATCCGCGTGTCGCCGTGGCACATGGTGCGGAACGGCCCCGGCCCATCCTGGCCGCTCAGCGCGCCCCAGCCGCCGAAGCCGCTGTCGTGGCATTGCCAGAGCACGCCGGTGTCAGGGCGGCGGCCGGCGAAGGCGAGCGTCGAGAAGGTGCCGAAATGTGCCGCCGCGACGCGATCGGGCAGCGCCGGGCCGAGCGCGCGGATCACCAGATCGATCAACGTCGGCAGCGCCGAATTGTAAGAGCCCATCGGCGCGGTCGCCTTGGCGCTGACGATGGTGCCGTCCGGCAGGTTCAGCTTCAGCGGACGGAACGTGCCCTCGTTGGCGTCGCCCTCGGGCAGCAGCAGATAGCGGAACGCGAGCCGCGAGACGGTCTCGCCGCCGCCGCTGCGGCCCGAATTCATCGGCGCGTTCACTTCGGCTGCGACCTCCGACAGGTCGATGGTCATCTCGTCGCCATCGACGATCACCGTAACCTTGCAGGGCAGCGATTCCGGGTGCAGTCCGTCGTCGTCGAGAATGCCCTCGGCGCTGTAGGTGCCGTCGGGAATCGCGCGGATCGCGGCGCGCGCCTCCGCCTCCGACTGGTCCCAGATGGTTTCCAGCGCCTTGCGGAAGGTGCCGACACCATAGCGGCCGACCAGATCGGCCAGCTCGTCGCGTCCCATCAGGCAGCCGCCGATCTGCGAGTTGATGTCGCCCATCATCTCGACCGGAAAGCGCGTGTTGTGCTCGATCATCCGGTACATCTCGCGCACCGGCTCGCCGCGCGAGCGCAGCTTCACGGTGCGGAACTGGATGCCCTCCTGGAAGATGTCGGTGGCGAACTTCGAGGTCGAGCCGATGTCGCGGCCGCCGACGTCGATCCAGTGCATGACCACGACCATGAAGCCGATCAGCACCGGCTCCTTCGGCGCATAGACCGGCGTGTACATCGCGACGTTGTTGAGGTGCTGGCCGATGGTGCCGGCATAGTTGGTGATGATGATGTCGCCGTCGTGCAGGTTATCCGGGCCGTAGAGCTTGAGGCCGTCGAGGATCGCCGCGCGCATCACGTCGGCGACGAACACCGGCATGGCTGCGGTGCATTGGCTGATCAGGTCGCCGCTGGCGTCGACGATGCCGACTGCGTAGTCCTTGTACTCGTAGATATACGGACTGAACGCCGTCCGCGTGATGTTGACGTCGACCTCGTCGGCGATGGCGACGATGCGGCGCCGGATCACCTCGACGGTGACCGGATCGAGCACGTCCGCCGTGCGGTTTTCAGTGGCTGCAGTCAATGTCGATCTCTCCCAGCCGTCCGATTTCAAACCGGTCGCGCGGACCGATCAAGGTGCTCGATCCGTATTCGACGATCAACGCCGGGCCCTGCCCCTTGAAGCCGGCCACCAGACCATAGCGGTCGTGGATGCGGGTCTCGAAGAAGCAATCCTCCTCGATGAAGAACACCGGATGGCTGCCCATGTCCGGCATCTTGGCGCGCCGCGCCGGATTGGCGAGGCGTGCGACCTCCGGCCGCTCCATGTGCTGGGTAGCGAGCGAATGCAGCACCACGATCTCGACGTCGGCGGCCGCATTGGCATGGCCGTAGCGGCGCAGATATTCCTGGTCGAACACCGCGCGCAAGCCCGCCGCATCGGCGTCCGGCGGCAGCGCGATCTTGATCGAGTGGTGCTGGCCCTTGTAACGAAGCTCGGCCTCGCGTTCGAACGTGAGTTCGCCCGCGCCGAACTCCCGCAACAGCGCCGCTCGGCCTTCGGCTTCCAATTCCGCATAGACGCCGAGTGCGCGCTGCATCGACTGCTCATCAAGCCGGACCACGAACGTCCTTGCCGTATCAAGCCGCGGATTGGCGAGCAGCATTCCCACCGCCGAGAAATTTCCCGGCTCCGGCGGCACCACCACGCGCGGAATACGCAGCGCCCGCGCCAGCTCGATGCCGTGCAGCGGACCGCCGCCGCCGTAGCAGAACAGCGCGAAGTCGCGCGGATCGTAGCCGCGCGCGATCGAGATTTTCTTGATGATCGAGGTCATCGTCAGGTTGGCGATGGTGAGGATGCCCTTGGCGGCGCGCGTGACCGCCGCATCGCCGGTGTAGCCGAGCGGGCCCGCCATGCGGGCAGCGACCACCTCGCGCGCCTGGTCCGGGGCAAGCTGCATCTCGCCGCCGAGGAACCAGTCGGCGTGCAGGCGGCCCAATAACAGGTTTGCATCGGTAACCGTCGGCTCGGTGCCGCCGCGGCCGTAGCAGGCCGGTCCAGGCATCGAGCCGGCGCTGCGCGGGCCGACGTTGAGGCGCTGCTGACTGTCGAGCCAGGCGATCGAGCCGCCGCCGACGCCGACCTCGAGGATGTCGATGACATTGCCGCGGATCGGGAAACCGTGATCCGGCCCGCCGATATGATAGATCGACTCGACCGCATAGCGCCCGCGCTCGACCAGGGCGCATTTCGACGTGGTGCCGCCCATGTCGAAGGCCACGAGATTCTCGATGCCGAGAATGCCGCCATAGGCCGCGGCGCCGATGCAGCCGCCGACCGGGCCGGATTCCACCAGCGTGATCGGCTCGCGGCAGCCGCGCTCGGCGGAAATCACCCCGCCGTGCGAGCCCATCAGCAGCAGCGAGCCCTTGAAGCCCCCGCCGCGAAGCTGCTGGTCGAACTCCGCGATATACTTGCTGACCTGCGGCCCGACGTAGGCGTTGGCCGCGACCGTCGCGGTGCGCTCGAACTCGTGCCATTCGCGCGACAGCTCAGTGCCGGTGGTGACGAAGACATCCGGCAGCAGCGCGCGCAGCGCCTTGGCCGCGGCCTGCTCGTGCTCCGGATTGACATAGGCGTTGACGAAGCTGATCGCCAAGGCGGCGACGTCTTGCGTCTTCATCGCTTCGGCAAGTCCTGCAAGCTGCGCGGTCGCCAGCGGCGATCTTACGTTGCCGGACGCCTCCATCCGTTCCTCGACCTCGAAGCGCAGCTCGCGCGGGATCAGCGGCGGTTCGCGGTGGAAGCGCAGATTGAACGGCTGCGTGCGGTTGCCGCGGCCGATCTCCAGCACGTCGCGGAAGCCCTTGGTCGTCAGCAGCGCGGTCTTCGAGCCGATGCGCTGCAGCAGCGCGTTGATGACCAGCGTCGTGCCATGCTTCACATAGATGGCATCGCTGGCGTCGAGCGAGGCCTTGCGGATGCAATCGAAGATCGCCTCGCCGAGATCGCCGTAGGTCGTCGGGCTCTTGGTGTAAGCGACCGCGCCGGTGGCGAGATCGCAGGCCACGAGATCGGTGAAGGTTCCGCCGATGTCGACGGCAATGATGTAAGGCACGTGCGGCGACGTCCTATGGGCTTGGGGTGCGGGACCTGTCAGCGCTGCTCGATCGTGATGCCGGCGCTCTTGATCACGTCCGCCCATTGCGGAATTTTGGTTTCGAGCATCTTCGTCACCTCGGCCGGCGTGCCGATCCGCGGCTCGACCCCGGCCGCCCGGATCTTCTGCTGGACGGTGCTGTCGTCGAGCGCCCGCTTGATCTCGTTGTGCAGCTTGCTGATGACGCCGGGCGGCGTCCCGGCCGGCGCGAACACCGCGTAGGTGGTCGAGGCGTCAAAATCGCCGAAGCCACTCTCCTTGATGGTGGGAATTCCCGGCAGGTCGCTGGATCGCCGGTCGCCGGCGACCGCCAGCGCGCGCAACTGTCCGGCGTTGACCTGCTGCAGGTTGGTCGGGATCGGCGCGATCCAGAACGAGATGCGTCCGGCGATCAGGTCGGTGGTGCCCTGGCCGACCACGCGATACGGCACGTGCACGGCCTTGATGCCGACCAGCCGCGAAAACAATTCGCCATTGAGATGACCTGGCGTTCCGTTGCCGGTCGAGACAAACGTGAGCTCGCCCGGCTTGCTCTTGGCAAGCTCGACCAGTTCCTTCACCGATTTGGCCGGCAGCGAGTTGGTGACCAGCAGCACCGCGCCGGTCGAGCCGAAGATCGCAATCGGCGCCAAGTCCTTCACCGGGTGAAACGGCAGCTTCGGATAGAGCGTGACGTTGACCGGCAGCGAGCCCGATGGATCGGCCATGATCAGCGTGTAGCCATCGGGCGCGGACTTCGCGACATGATCGATGCCGATGGTGCCGCCGGCGCCGGGACGGTTGTCGATGATCACGGTCTGGCCGATCGACTGCGCGACCTTGTCGAACACGATGCGGGCGACGATGTCGGTCACCCCGGCCGCCGCGAACGGCACCACCACGCGGACCGTCTTGTTCGGATAATCCTGGGCGCCGGCGGCGCCGAGCGACGCCGCGAGCAAGGCCGCGGCGCCAAAGGCACGCACGATCGCCGGATTCAAAGGTCTTCCCTGCCCTCGTCGCAGCATTGACGCACACCTCCCCGCGGTTTCACCTTCTGGCCGGCCTCGCTCGCGCGGGCCGATCGGAATGTTTTAAAGCATGACCGGCGGCGACGCCACGGCCGGACCTGCACGGCAGCGATGATAATTCGATTGCCGAGCCGCTGGGTGCCCGCCATGCTGGTTTCGTGGCAACGGCATCGGAAGCGCGCACATGAGTTTCGGCCTCACGGCACAGCAGCGCCAGATGATCGGCACCGTGCGCGAACTGGCGCAGGCGGAGTTCCGCAACGACGCGCTGAAATACATGGACGGCACGTTCCCGTGGGAGAACATGCGCAAGCTCGCCGGCCTCGGCGTGCTCGGCATGTCGGTGCCGGAGGAATACGGCGGCATGGGCCTGCCGGTGTTCGACACCGCGTTGATCCTCGAGGAGATCGCCAAGGTCTGCTACGTCACCGCCATGGCGGTGCTGGGCGAGGCCGGCGTGCAGACGCGGGTGATCGCAACCTACGCGCCGGATTCGATCAAGCAGCGGGTCCTGCCGAAGGTCTGCACCGGCGAATGCATCCTGGCGATCTGCATGACCGAGCCGCACGCCGGCACCGACGTCGCCAACTACCGGACCAATGCGGTCGTCAAAGGCGAGCGCGTCATCCTCAACGGCACCAAGACCCTGATCAGCCGCGCCGCCGAGGCCGGCATGTTCGTGGTGTTCACCCGCATCGACGGCAGGCCCGGCCGCGAGGGCATCGGCTGCATCCTGGTCGAGCCGCAGACCAAGGGGTTCGCCGTCACCGGCAACTACCACACCATGGGCGGCGAGAACCTGCACGAGGTGCAGTTCAACGATTGCGAACTACCGCTGGAAAATCTGGTCATCCGCGAGGACGGCTTCCGCAAGCTGCTCTCAGCCTTCAACACCCAGCGCTGTCTCAACCCCAGCATCTCGCTTGGTCTGGCAGAAGGCGCGTTCGACGAGACGGTGTCCTACGTGCGCGAGCGCGAAATCTTCGGCAAGCCGCTCTCAGCCTCGCAGGGCGTGCGCTGGAAGCTTGCCGACATGTACAAGGACATCGAAGCCGGGCGCGGTCTGCTCTATCGCGCCTGCGCCACCGCCAATCCGTTCCCCGATCCGTTCCTCGCCGCCTCGGCCAAGGTGTTCTGCAATGAGATGTCGATCCGGGTGACCAGCGAGGCCGTGCAACTGCACGGCGGCTACGGATTCACCGACGAGTATCTGGTGTCGCGGCTCTATCGCGGCGCGCGCTACGGCTCGCTCGGCGGCGGCGCATCCGAGACGCTGCGCGACCTGATCGGGAAAAAGATCGTGACCGACTGGCAGCGCGGCGACGGCATCCTCGGGCTCGGCGACGAGCTCGGCGCGGTTGGCGAATAGGAATGCTGCGTTTGACTCAAGAGCGCCGCCGCATATTCCGCTTGTCACCCCCGGGCTTGACCCGGGGGGCTATCTTCGTCGCACGGAGATGGATCGCCGGGTCAAGCCCGGCGATGACACTGATGTTGTGGCTCCGGCGATGACACCGGAGTTTGGTTCATGCTGCTGATCGAGGCGGATGGCAAGGCGTTGTTCCGGGCCGCCGGCATTCGCACGCCCGAGGGTGTCGTGGTTGCGAAGGGCGCGAGCGCGCCGGCGCTCGCCGGCCCGGGACCGTGGATCGTGAAAGCGCAGGTGCCGGTCGGCGGCCGCGGCAAGGCCGGCGGCGTGATCCGCTGCGACAATGAGGCGGCTGTCGGCGCGGCCCTGCGGCAACTGCTCGGCGCGCGCATCAAGGGCCACGAGGTGCTGAGCTGTCTCGTTGAAACCGCCGTCCGCAGCGCCGACGAATACTATCTCTCGCTGATGCTCGACCCGGTTCACTACGGCGTCCGCGTCGCCTTGCTCGCCGAGGGCGGCGTCGAGGTCGAACAGGCGACACAGGCGGCATCGCGCATCCGGCTGTGCGATCCCGACCAGCATGCGATCGTCGCGGCGATCCGCGATCTCGCCTCGGATGAGACCGACGACCGGCAGAATGCCATCGTCGATACGGCTGAGAAGCTCGCGCGCCTGTTCCTGACCCGCGAGCTGATGCTGGCCGAGATCAATCCGCTGTTCTTCGACCGGGCGGCCTGCGTGGCGGGTGACGCCAAGGTGGTGGTCGATCTGAACGCCGTGCACCGGCAAGGCGAAATCGCGACGCTGATCGAGCGCGATGCGTCGGCGTATCCGGACGCCGATCGCAAGCTGCATGACGGTTTCGACTATGTCGAAGTCGATCCCGAGGGAGAAATCGGCCTGGTCACGACCGGCGCGGGACTGTCGATGATGCTGATCGACGAGCTGACCGCCCGCGGCGGCCGGCCGTTGAACTTCTGCGACATCCGCACCGGCCAGTTCCGCGGCGATCCGACGCGGCTGATGCGGGTGCTTGAATGGATCGGCGAGCGGCCGAGCGTCAAGGTCGTGCTGGTCAATATCTTCGCCGGCATCACCGACCTCTCCGAGTTCGGCGACCTGCTGTGCACCGCGCTGGAGCGGACGCCCTCGATCAAGGTGCCGGTCGTCGCGCGCATCGTCGGCAACCGCTTCGAGGAGGCGCGGACGCTGCTCGCCGCCAGGCGGCCGGACAACGCCGTCGAGGAATCGCTCGACGCGGCGCTTGCGCGGGTCGACGCCGTGTTGCGCGGAGCCAAGCCATGATCGGCGAACTCTCCCGCAATACGCCGGTTCTGGTGCAGGGCGCGACCGGCCGCACCGGGCGCGCGCACGTCCAGCGCATGCTCGCCTATGGCACGAAGATCGTCGCGGGAATCTCCACCCGCGCCGGAGTCGAAGACGTCGAGGGCGTGCCGGTGTTCCAGGACTGCAAAGCGGCGGTCGACGCGACCGGCGCGGTCGCCTCGCTCGCCATGGTGCCGCCGAGCGGCGTGCCGGCGGCGGTCGAAGACGCGCTCTCGGCCGGCATCCGGCTGATCGTCACGGTCGCCGAGGGCATTCCGGTGCACGACGCGCTGCGCATCGGCCGCATGGTCCGGCAGGCCGGCGCGACCTGGGTTGGCGCATCGACGCCCGGCCTCGCTGTTCCTGGCGAGATGAAGCTTGGATTTCTCCCCAACGTGTCGCTGCGTCCCGGTCCCCTCGCCATGATGACGAAAAGCGGCACGCTGTCCTACGAGGTCGGCTATCGGCTCGCGTCCATCGGTCTCGGTCAGAGCCTGTGGGTCGGCGTCGGCGGCGATCCGGTCAAGGGCGTGCGCTTTCCCGACCTGCTGCCGCTGTTCGTGCGCGACGAGCGCACCCGTGGCATCATCCTGATCGGCGAGGTGGGCGGCAGCGAAGAAGAGGAATTCGCCGACGCGCTCAGGCAAGCCAACACCGCCAAGCCGGTGTACGCGCTTGTCGCCGGACGCGGGGCGAAGGAAGGTGTCGCCATGGGCCACGCCGGCGCACTGGTGTTCGGCAATGTCGGCACGTTCGAATCGAAGAAAACGCGGCTAGAGGCGGCTGGCGCGCGGGTGTTTGCATCGATCGAGGATCTGGTCACCGCCTGCCGGCAGGATCACCCGGTGAAATGAAGAGGAAGCGAGCCATGAACAAAGCCCTTCTGTGCCTGGTCGGAGCCTTCGCGCTCGCGAGTTCGGCCGCGACCGCGCAGACCTATCCGTCGAAGCCGATCACCCTGATCGTGCCGTTCGCGGCGGGCGGCTCGAACGACATCGTCGGCCGCGCCATCGGCAAGAAGCTGAGCGAAGCGCTGGGGCAGCCGGTGGTGATCGACAACCGCCTGGGTGCGGGCGGCGTGATCGGCGCCTCCGCCGTCGCCAGCGCCCCGCCGGATGGGCACACGCTGCTGCTGGTGTCGTCGACCTTCACGATCAATCCGGCGATCAAGAAGAGCATGCCGTTCGACACGCTGAAGGACTTCACGCCGGTTGCCTTCATCGCCCGCTCGCCGCTGCTGGTCACCGCCTCCAACACGCTACCGGTGAACTCGGCGAAAGAGCTGCTCGCTCTGGCGAAGGCCAAGCCCGGCACCATCAACTACGCTTCGTCCGGGCCGGGCAGCATCAACCAGATCTCGGCCGAGCTGATCGCGCTGTCGGCGGGCGTCAAGTTCATGCACATCCCCTACAAGGGCGGATCGCTGGCGCTCAACGACCTCGCCGGCGGCCATGTCGACATCTATGTCTCGAGCCTGCCGCAGGTGCTCGAAATCGTCCGCAGCGGCAAAGCCAAAGGGCTTGCGGTGACCAGCCTGAAGCGCACGCCGAGCCTGCCGAATGTGCCGACGCTCGACAAATCCGCCATCCCGGGATTCGATTCGTCGTCCTGGTGGGGCATCGTCGGGCCCGCCAGCCTGCCGGCGCCGATCGTCAATGCGCTCAGCACCGAGATTAGCAAGATGCTGACTTCGCCAGAACTGAAGAGGTTCCTGGAGAACGAGGGCGCGGAGGCTGCGACGATGACGCCGCCGCAGTTCGGCGAGCTCATGCGGACCGAGACGCAACGCTGGATCAAGGTCGGGCGCGAGGCGAATATCTCGATCGATTAGCTATTGCTTCTCGAGCAGCGCCAGCAAGCCCTTGAGCAGGTCAGTCGGCCGCGGCGGGCAGCCGCGGATGTGCAGATCCACCGGCACGACGGCCTTCACGCCGCCGACCACCGCGTAACTGCCGGAGAAGATGCCGCCGTCGATCGCGCAGTCGCCGACGGCAACCACCCATTTGGGCGCGGGCGTGGCGTTGTAGGTGCGCTCCAGCGCTTCGCGCATGTTCCTGGTCACCGGCCCCGTGACCAGCAGCACGTCGGCGTGGCGCGGCGAGGCAACGAAGCGAAATCCGAACCGTTCGAGATCGTAGAACGCGTTGTTCAGCGCGTGGATTTCCAATTCGCAGCCGTTGCACGAACCAGCATCGACCTCGCGGATCGAAAGCGAACGCCCGAGCTTGCGGCGCGCCGCGCGGTCGACGTTCGCGGCAAGCTCTGCGAGCGCCGCGTCGTCCCGGCCGGGCGACGGCTCGGTCAGCGGGCGTTTCACCAGGCTCTCGAACAATATCTTGCGCATGGTCGAGCCCTATAGATCGTGACCGGAATAGGAACAGTTGAACGACTTGTTGCACAGCGGGAAGTCGGCGACGATGTTGTCCTCGACCGCGGCCTCCAGCAGCGGCCATTGAAACCACGATGCGTCGCGCAGGTGACAGCGCGCCACGCGGTCGCCGTCGAGACGCAGCCACACCAGAACATCGCCGCGGAAGGCTTCGACCAGGCCGAGGCCCTCGCGCATGCCTTCGGCCGGTTGGACCTCGACCCGCGCCGGGCCGTCGGGCAGGTGATCCACGATCTGCTCGATCAGCGACAGGCTCTGCTCGACCTCGCGAATGCGAACCCAGACCCGCGCATTGACGTCGCCTTCGTTCAACACCGGAACGTCGAACTTGAGCTGGTCGTACGGCGCGTAGCCCGGCGCGCGGCGGGCATCGAAGGCGCGGCCGCTGGCCCGCCCGACATAACCGCCGGCGCCGAATTGCTTCACCAGGGCCGGCTTCGCGATACCCGTGCTGACGGTGCGCTCCTGCAGCGACGCGGTGTTGTCGTAAAGCTCGACCAGCTTGGGAAACAGGCCGCGGATTTCAGCGATCAGCGCTTTGATTTTCGAGGCGCCGAGCAGCAGCGGCTCCTCGGCCAGTCCGCCGGGAACGATACCATCCATCATCAAGCGGTGATTGAAGCAGGAATCCGCGGTGCGCAGCACGCGCTCGCGCAGGATGCCGCAGTGCGCATGCATGATGGAGAACGAGGCGTCGTTGCAGATCGCGCCGATGTCGCCGAAGTGGTTGGCGAGACGTTCCAGCTCGGCCATGAACGCGCGCAAATAGACCGCCCGCGGCGGGACCGTCACCTCGAGCGCGGCCTCGACGGCGTGCGCGAAGGCGAGCGCGTAGGCCACCGTGCTGTCGCCGGACACCCGGCCCGCGAGCCGCGCGGCCTTGTCGAGCGGCGCGCCCGCCATCAGCGATTCGATGCCCTTGTGGACGTAACCAAGCCGTTGCTCCAGCCGCACCACGGTCTCGCCGTTGACGGTGAAGCGGAAGTGTCCGGGCTCGATGATGCCGGCATGCACCGGCCCGACCGCGATCTGGTGCAGGCTCTCGCCTTCCGCCGGCAGGAATTCGTAACGCGCCCGCTCGGGCGGCGCCGCGTTGCGCGCGCCGAGCGGATGCGCGACATCCCAGAAGCCCAGGTCGAGCCACGGCCGCTGGTCCGGCAATCCCAGCGGCTCCAGTCCGTAGAGCGTGTGGATCGCGCGTTCGAGGCGGATCGCCGGAGGATGCACGGCGCCGACCGAGGGGAACGTACCGTTGCTGCATTCGTAGGTGACGACCGCGATTTCGCCGCTCGGCTCGGCCAGCATCGCCATATGCACCGCATCGGTGTCGCCCCACAGCCCGAGCAATGTCGCCTGTCCGTCGGCAAGCTCGCGGGCGGCGACGCGCCAGGTCACCTCGCCGACGACGACGCGCGGCCAGGGCCGATGATGCTCGACCCTGCGGGCTTCGGAGAATTTGTCGATCAGCGTCGGCATGTTCTCGTCTTGCGATCCTATCCGAGCAGCTTGGCGACGTTCTGGAACCAGGTGACGACCGCCGGCGGCATGTAGATGCCCATCATCAACACGAAGGCGAGATGCGCGAACATCGGCACATAGGAGGCGTCCGACTTCGCGACCGGCCCGCGCGGCTCACCGAAGCAGATGCGGTTGAGGTGCATGAACAAGGCCCCGAGCGCGACCAGGATGCCGAACACCAGCGGCAGCGCCAGCCACGGCTGGCGCGCGAAGGTCGAGCTGATCACCAGGAACTCGCTCATGAAGATGCCGAACGGCGGCAGTCCGGCGATGGCGACGACACCGAGCACCAGTCCCCAGCCGAGCACCGGATGGGTTTCGGTGAGGCCGCCCATGTCGGCGATCTTCTGCGTGCCCTTGACCTGGGCGATGTGGCCGACCGCAAAGAAGATTGCCGACTTGGTCAGCGAGTGCATGGTCATGTGCAGCAGGCCGGCGAAGTTGGCGAGCGCGCCGCCCATGCCGAAGGCGAACACGATGATGCCCATGTGCTCGATCGACGAATAGGCAAACATGCGCTTGATGTCGCGCCGGCGATACAGCATGAAGCTCGCGAAGATGAGCGAAACCAGCCCCATGGTCACCATCAGCGGGCCGGGCGCGAGGGCTGCGGGATTGACCGCCATCAGCATCTTGAACCGCAGCAGCGCGTAGAGCGCGACGTTGAGCAGCAGGCCCGACAGCACCGCCGAGATCGGCGTCGGGCCCTCCGCATGGGCGTCGGGCAGCCAGGCGTGCAGCGGCGCGAGGCCCACCTTGGTGCCGTAGCCAAGCAGCAGGAACACGTAGGCGACGTTGAGCAGCGCCGGATCGAACGCCGCGGCGCGCGTGATCAAGATGGTCCAGACCATGGCGTCTGTGCCCTCGCCGATCACCGGTCGCGCCGCCATGTAGACCAGGATGGTGCCGAACAGCGCCAACGCGATGCCGACGCTGCCGAGGATGAAATACTTCCAGGCCGCCTCGATCGCCTCGTGGGTGCGATAGATGCCGACCATCAGCACCGTGGTGAGCGTCGCGATCTCGATCGCCACCCACATGACGCCGATGTTGTTGGCGAGCAGCGCCAGGTTCATCGCGAACATCAGTATCTGGTACATCGCGTGATAGAAACGCAGATAGGTCGGCGTGAGCCGGCCAACTTCTAGCTCGTGGCCGATGTAGCTCGCGCTGAACACGCTGGTGGTGAAGCCGATGAAGGTCGTCAGCACGATGAAGACGTTGTTGAGATCGTCGACCAGGAGATAGGGCCCCGGCTGCGGCCGGCCGAAGAACAGCGACAGCGCGGCGAGGAAGGTCAGCAGCGCGGCCAGGACATTGACCCGCGCGCTCAATTGGTATCCCGGCAGCACGGCCAGCAGCGCCGCCGCCGCGAGCGGAATGAGCAGCACAGCCGCCACCGCGTCGAACGATTCGATCATCGGCGCTCTCCGCGGAAGCGGTCGAGCGCGCTCACATCCACGGTGTCGAAACGCTCGCGGATGCGGAACAGAAAGATGCCGATGACGATGAAGGCGATCAGGATCGAGAACGCGACGCTGATCTCGACCACCAGCGGCATGCCCTTGGCGCCGGTCGCGGCCAGCACCAGGCCGTTCTCCAATGACATGAAACCGATCACCTGGCTCACGGCGTTGCGCCGCGTCACCATCATCAGCAGCCCGAGCAGCACCACCGACAGCGCGAACGCCAGATCCTCGCGCGCCAGCGGATCGGCCTCGGCGGTGACCCGCAGCATCACCACCATGGAGAGCGCAACCAGCCCCATGCCGGCCAGCATGGCAAAGCCGACGCCGACCACCTTCTCGATCTCGCGATGAATGCCGAGCTTGACGATGACCCGATGCAGCACCACCGGAATGACGATCGCCTTGAACACCAGCGCGATCGCCGCCGTCACGTAGAGATGCGGCGCGTTCTGGATATAGGCCTGCCAGGCGACCGAGAGCGCCAGCACGAAGGCGTGCAGCGCAAACGTGTTGAGCAGCGCGTAGAGCCGATCCTGGTACAGCATCATGAAGCTCACCAGCACCAGGGAGCCGGCGAGCGAGTGGGCGATGTCGAACACCAGGCCGTGCATCAGAAGCTCCCCGACACGAAGCGCAGCAGCACGGCGAGCAGGCCGAGCATCAATGCCGCGCCGAGAAACTCCGGCACCCGGAACACCCGCATCTTGGCGATGCTGGTCTCGAAGAAGGCGAGCAGGAAGCCGCCGACCGCAAGCTTGAGCACATAGAGCAGCGCGTCGACCGCATAGACCGCGGGCGGGGATTCAGACGTCGCCAGGCCCCACGGCGTGAACACGCAGGCGATCAGCGACATGTAGAGCAGCAGCTTCAGCGACGCCGCCAGCTCGATGACCGCCAGATGCCGGCCGGAATATTCCAGCACCATCGCCTCGTGCACCATGGTGAGCTCGAGGTGGGTGGCCGGATTGTCGACCGGAATGCGGGCGTTCTCGGCGATCGCGACCATGACCAACGCGATCAGGCCAAGGCCCAGCGACACCCGCAAGCCCACGTCGGGCGATGCCATGAACGCCGCTACCGTGGAGAGCTGGGTGGAGCCTGCAATCAGCGCCAGGGTGAAGACGATCATGATCATCGCCGGCTCGGCGAGCGAGGCGATCATCATCTCGCGGCTCGAGCCGATGCCACCGAAGCTGGTGCCGACGTCGAGGCCGGCGAGCGCGAGGAAGAACCGCGCGCTGCCGAGCAGCGCGATGATGGCGATCAGGTCGGCGCTCCAGCTGAACATCAGGCTGATGGCGAAGGTCGGCACCAGTGCCGCAGCCACCCAGGTGGTGGCGAAAATCGCATAGGGCGAGACCCGGATCAGCCAGGAGGCGTTCTCCGCCAGCACCACCTCTTT
>CAMDEB010000060.1 GCA_945893085.1 Rhodoplanes serenus
TCTTGACCTCGCAAGCCCGGAGTCCGTCTCCAGCATGACCCAAGCAGCCTTCCTCGCCGCCAACAACGCCAAATCATCAACCCAATGACCCGACAAAGCTCCGATATCGACGATCCACCTGCCCGCGGGCGACTTCTGCAACAGTCCCCGACGGGGAGAGGGAGCACACCACCGTCGCCGAGCCAGTAGAGGATGCAATGATCCCATTCGACCTCGCCGAGCCGACGTCGCTCAAGGACGCGATCAAGCTGCTCGATCCCGATGACGCCACCGTGCGCCCGGTCGCGGGCGGCACCGCGCTGATGCTGATGATGAAGGCCGGGGTGTTCCACCCGGCGCGGCTGGTCAGCCTGCGCCGGATCGAGAAGCAGTATTCGTCGATCGCCGCGGCCGCGGGCGGGCTTCGTATCGGCGCGATGACGACGCTGGCGGCGCTGGAACGCTCGGCCGAGGTGAAGAAGCACGCGCCGATGATCACTCGCACGCTGCTCACGCTCTCGAACATCCGCGTGCGCAACGTCGCGACCGTCGGTGGCGCGCTGGCGCACGGCGACCCGCACATGGACCTGCCGCCGGTGCTGATGGCGCTCGGCGCGACCATGACGGTCGCCGGTCCCAAGGGCGAGCGCAGCCTCGCGGTCGAGGACCTGTTCGCGGGCTATTACGAGACGGTTCTGGGCAAGGACGAGCTGATCGCGGAGGTCCACGTCCCGTCCCAGGACAAGAAGAAGGCGGCCTACTTCAAGGTCACGACCGGCTCGGCGGACGACTGGCCGGCGCTCGGTGTCGCGGTGGTGATCGAAGGCGACGGCGCAAGCGTAAAGTCCGCCCGCATCGTGGTGAGCGCCGCAACGCAGATGGCGATGCGGATGAAGACCGCCGAGGCCGTGCTGGCCGGCGCACGCATCGACGACAAGGTGCTGGCGAAGGCCGGCGACGCTGCCGCCGACGAAGCCGAGATCCTCGCCGACGTGCGCGGTTCGGTCGCCTACAAGCGCGAGCTGCTGCGGGTCTACGTGCGGCGCGCGGTGCGGCAAGCTTTGGAAGGAGCCAACTGATGGCCACCACCACCATGACAGGCGATCAAGGCACCGCCAAGGTCGGCGCCCAGGTCGGCCGCTCGGTGCCGCGCCTCGAAGCGCGCGACAAGGTCACCGGCCGCGCCGAATACACCCACACCATGCGAATCCCGGGCATGCTGACGGCCAAGATGTTCCGCAGCACGGTCGCGCACGGCCGCATCAAGAGCGTCGACACCAGCGCGGCGAAGAAGCTGCCGGGCGTGTTCGCCGTCGTCACCATCGAGGACGTCAAGAAGGTCATTCCCGACCCTTATTACGGCCCGGCATTCCACGACCAGCCGATCCTTGCCGACGGCAAAGTCCGCTTCGTCGGCGAGCCGGTCGCGGTCGTGCTCGCCTATGACCCGCACGTCGCCGACCAGGCGGTCCAGCTCATCACCGCCGAATACGAGGAGCTGCCTGCGGTCTATGACGAGGTCGACGCGCTGACCAGCAAGGTCTACGTGCACGACGTGCTGCGGCCGGCCGGCACCTTCGCCGACCTCAAGCATCTGAAGGACGCCAAAGACACCAACATGGCGCTCGACTACCGGCTGCGCCGCGGCGACTTCGACAAGGCCTATGCCGCGGCCGAGCACAAGTTCGAGCACGTGTTCACGACGCAGAAGGTGCTGCACCTGCCGTTCGAGCCGCATGCCACCATCGCCGATTACAAGGACACCGGCGTCACGCTGCACACAGCCTCACAGGGGCCGTCGTTCGTGCGCACCGAGATCGCCCGGCTGCTCGGCTGGCCGGAAAACAAGGTGCGCATCAAGGTGCCGTACCTCGGCTCCGGCTACGGCGGCAAGCTCTACATCAAGCTCGAGGCGCTGGCCTTGGCGCTGTCGATGATCGCGCGGCGCCCGGTGAAGGTCGCGCTCACCTTCGAAGAACTGTTCTACCAGATCACCAAGCATCCTTCGACGTTCCGCATCAAGAGCGGCATCGACAAGAACGGCAAGATCGTCGCGCGCAAGTGCGAGGTGTACTGGAACGGCGGCGCCTATGCCGACATCGGCCCGCGCGTCACGCAGAAGTCGGGTCTGACCGCGTCCGGCCCCTACGACATCGACAACGTCTGGATCGATTCCTACGCGGTCTACACCAACGTGACGCCGGCCGGCGCGCTGCGCGGTTTCGGCGTGCCGCAACTGGTGTGGGCTTATGAGAGCCACACCGACATGATCGCGCGCGAGCTCAAGCTCGATCCGGTCGAGTTCCGGCGCAAGAACATCATGCGCGAGGGCCGGCCGCACACCACCGGCCAGGTGCTCAAAGATGCCGCCTGCGAGCAGGTGATGGACACTGTTCTGGACCGGATGAAGTGGTCGCAGCCGTTCGACAAAGGCACCGGCGTGGTGAAGCGCGGCCGCGGCTTCGGCATCGCGATCAAGGCGGTGATCACGCCGACCACCTCGGTCGCGATCGTCAACGTCAGCGCCGACGGCTCGGTGACGCTCTACTGCGGCACCATCGACATGGGCCAGGGCTCCGACACCGCCATGGCGCAGATGGTCGGCGAGGTGCTGAACATCCCGACCGAGACCGTGCGGGTGGTGCCGCGCGATACCGACGTGACGCCCTACGACATGGGCACGCTCGGCTCGCGCTCGCTGTTCCACATGGGCCATGCGGTCAAGCGCGCCGCCGAAGACGCGCGCGACAAGCTGAAGGCGCTGGCGCGCGAAGTCGGCGAGCCCGAAGGCTCGAACACGCCGATCCGGGAGCTGTTCGTGAAGCGCTACGGCATGCAGGCCGGTAACGTGATCGGCTCGGGCATCTTCAAGCCGGATTACATCCCGCCCGCGCCCGGCACCGGGCTTTCGGAAAACGTCACCGCGTTCTGGATGGTGTCCGGCGCCGGCGCCGAGGTCGAGGTCGACACCGAGACCGGCCACGTCAAGGTCACCAAGCTGGTCAACGTCGTCGACGTCGGCAAGGCGATCAACCCGAAGATCGTCGAGACGCAGATTTCCGGCGCGGCGCTGATGCAGCTCGGCTTCACCATGTTCGAGAAGATGCATCTCGACGGCGGCCAGGTGACCAACGCCTCGCTCGCCGACTACAAGATCCCCGGCTTCCACGACGTGCCGGTGGTGATGGAGAACCTGCACGTCGACACCAACCAGTCGAACGGGCCGTTCGGCGCCAAGGGCGTCGGCGAGGTCGCGACCTTCTGCGTGTCGCCGGCGATCGCCAACGCCATCGACGACGCGGTGGGGGTGCGGCTGATGGACCTGCCGCTCAACCCCGAGGCGGTGTTCCGCGCGCTGCGGGCGAATGCCGGCAAGCCGCTGGAGGACGAGTGACATGACCGCCGCGCGAACCATCAACTTCACCCTCAACGGCATGCCGGTCACCGCCGACGTGAAGCCGCATCACAACCTGGTCGAGCTGCTGCAGATGCAGTTCAGCCTGACCGGCGCGCGCGAAAGCTGCGGCCAGGGCCTGTGCGGCTGCTGCACCGTGCTGGTCGACGGCCGCGCCGTGTCGGGCTGTCTCTATCTCGCGGTGTTCGTCGACGGCGCCGAGGTCACGACCGTCGAGAGCCTCGACACCGCCACCACGCTGAGCCCGGTGCAGGAGGCGTTCATCGAGACCGGCGCGTTCCAGTGCGGCTACTGCACGCCGGGCTTCATCCTGATGGTCGGTCAGCTGCTCGACGCGCATCCCGATCCCGACGACCATCAGATCCGCCACTACCTGACCGGCAACCTGTGCCGCTGTGCCACCTACCCCGAGGTCATCGAGGCGGTGAAGCTCGCGGCCAAGAAGCGCAAGGCGGCCGCGCCCGCTTGATCCGGCACCGGCGGCGCGGTTAGCTGCGGACATGAGCGCCGAACCCATGCGGGTCGAAACGGACGTGCTGGTGATCGGCTCCGGCGCGGCCGGCATGTACGCCGCGATCGAGGCGGCGCGTGCCGGCTGCCGCGTATTCCTGATCGACCGCAGCCTGATCGGCCGCGGCGGCGCCACCGTGATGGCGCAGATGACGGTTGCCGTGGCGCTCGGCGCCGAGACGCCGGACCACTGGTCGCATCACTACCAGGACACCCTGACCGCCGGCCGCGGGCTCTGCGACGAGCCGCTGGCGCGTTTGCTGTGCGAGGCCGGTCCCGCCTGCATCAACCAGCTGGACGCTTGGGGCATCGGCTGGGCGCGCAAGGATGGCCACATCGCACAGGCCTTCGCACCCGGGCACGACCGCCCGCGCTGCGTCTATGTCGACTTCCTCAACACCGGACCGGCGGTGTCGAAGACCTTGCGCGGCGTGATCAACAAGACCGCAGGCATCAGCCGCGCCGGCGACCTGTGCGTGGTCGATCTCGCGACATCGCACGGCGAAGTGACCGGCGCCGTGGCGTGGCACGTCGGCAGCGGCGCGCCGGTTACGATCTCCGCCAAGGCGACGATCGTCGCCACCGGCGGCCTGACGCGGCTCTACCGCCGCAACAGCGCCTCCGCCAACATGGGCGGTGACGGTTACGCGCTGGCGTTGCGCGCGAACGCGCCATTGATCGACATGGAGTTCGTGCAGTTCTTCCCGATCGGGCACCTGGCGCCTCGCCTCATCGGCATGGACCCGATCATGTGGGACCCGTTCCGCTACAAGCTCGGCGGGCGCCTGCTCAACAACAAGATGGAAGAGTTCACCGACCGCTACGGCGTCGCCGAGGACGGCAAGTACGTCATCACCCGCGACGTCGGCACCTACGCGATCCTGAAGGAGGTCGAGGCCGGCCGCGGCTCGCCGCACGGCGGGGCGTATCTGAGCTTCCAGCATTGCTCGGCGGAGGCGCTGCGCGAGGCGTTCGGGCCGGTGATCGACCGGCTGGCGGCGAACGGCATCGACCTGATGAAAATGCCGATCGAGGTCGCGCCGATCGCGCACTACCACATGGGCGGCGTGGCGGCCGACGTGCGCATGCAGACCGAAGTGCCGGGGCTCCTTGTCGCGGGCGAAGCGGTCGGTGGCGCCAACGGCGCCAACCGGCTCTCCGGCAACGCCATCACCGAGGCCCTGGTGTTCGGCCAGCGCGCCGGCATCACCGCCGCCGAACGCGTCAAAGCGATGCGCGCGTCTGCGCCGGCGGACGGGCATGCAACGCTCGACCTGCTGCGACAGGATGCACCGAAGAATCCTCCCAACACCGCGGAGATGGTGCAGAGCCTGCAAGCCACCATGGCCGACGACGTCGGCCCGCTGCGCACCGGGGCCAAGCTGGAACGGGCGCTGACCCGCATCGGCGAGTTCGACGCGGCGCTGGGCGAGCGCCCGTTCGGCGGCAAGCAGGCTTTCGACCTCAGCCGGCTGGAGTGGCTTGATCTGCGCAACATGCTCACGGTGGCCCGCACCGTCACCCAGGCTGCGCTGCAACGGACCGAAAGCCGCGGCGCGCACCAGCGCGAGGACTTCCCCGGCATGGTCGCGGACTGGAGCGTCAACCAGGTGGTTCGTCGCAAAGGCAACCGGTTGGATATCGCGCCGGCCCGCGCCGCGGAGATGGCCGCGTCATGAGCGAAACCGCCACGCTGAAAATCTGGCGCGGCCACGACAAGGCCGCCGGGCATTGGGAAACCCATGAGGTGCCGTTCGAGGCCGGCCAGTCGGTGCTCGACGGATTGCGCTGGATCCGCGTCCACAAGGACCCGACGCTGGCGATCCGCTTCTCCTGCATCAACGCCAACGCCTGCAAGGAATGCATGATGGAACTGGACGGCGAAACCGTTTATGCCTGCACCGCGCGCCTCGAACCGCGCGCCATGACGCTTGAGCCGCTCTCCAACAAGAAGCTGGTGCGCGACCTCGTCACCGAGATCGCTCCACCCGCCGAACGATTTGCTGCAAAGGACAGATGATGACCGTTGAACGAAAGCCCGTTGCCTTCGGCGACATGCGGAACTGGCTCAAGGCGCTGGAAGCTGCCGGCGAGGTCAAGCACGTCGACGGCGAGGTCGATTGGAACATCGAGCTCGGCACCATCGCGCGGCTGCTGCAGGGGCCGGCCACCGGCCCTTCGGTGATGTTCAACAACATCAAGGACTACAACAAGCCGGACAGCCGCTGCAAAAAGGTGTTCACCGGCGCGCTGGCGAGCTATCGCCGCATCGCCATGATGATGGGGCTGCCGCCCGACACCCATCCGCGCGAACTCGTCAAGCTCGGCCGCAACATCCTCACCGGTGCGATCCCGCCGAAGATCGTCAAGACCGGGCCGTGCAAAGAGAACATCATCACCGGCAAGGACATCGATCTGTACGAGTTTCCCGCGCCGTATTGGAACCGGCTGGATGGCGGTCGCTACCTGATGACCTACGGCGGCTGCGTCACCAAGGATCCGGAAACCGGCATCATGAATGTCGGCGTCTATCGCGGCATGATCCACGACAAGGCCCAGATCCCGATCCTGATGTGGCGCGCGCAGCACATCGGCCACCACGTCACCGCCTGGCAGAACGGCGGCGCCAGCGAGGTGCCGATCGCGGTCGCCATCGGCGTCGAGCCGTCGATCGAGTTCTGCGCCGGCGCGCCGGTGCCCAAGGGCATCTGCGAATACGACGTCGCCGGCGCGATCCGCGGCGCGCCGGTCGAGCTGGTCAAATGCGAGACCGTGGACCTCTATGTCCCCGCAACCGCCGAGATCGTGATCGAGGGCTTCCTGCAGATCGACCCGGCGACGTATCTGCCCGAGGGCCCGTTCGCCGAGTTCACCGGCTATCTCGCCGGCGATCCGGCGCCGAAACCGGCGATCCGCGTCACCGCCATCACCCACCGCAACAACCCGGTGCTGCGCGGCACCATCGAGGGCGCGCTGCCGGGCAGCTATTCGGAGAACACCGTCACCTCGTCGATCATGCGGGCGGCGACGGCCTGGAACGTGCTCGACCGCTCGGGCGTGCCGGGCATCACCGACGTCTGGTGCCAGCCGGTGCAGGCCGGCATCAACCTGCTGATCCAGATGAAGCAAAGCTATCGCAACCAGGCCAAGCAGGCCGCCAACGCGATCTGGGGTTCGTCGGCCGCGCACGTGCGCTACAAGCACATCACCGTGGTGGACGACGACATCGACATCCACGACTACGCCGCGATCGACTGGGCGATCGCCTATCGGGTGAACGCCGGCGAGGACGACATCATCATCATGCCCTCGACCTTCGGGCTCGGGCTCGATCCGTCGACGCGCAAGCGCGACCGCAATCCGACGCTGTTCGGCACCGGCAAATGGAACCGGGTGCTGATCGATGCCACCATGAATCTGGACTACGACCCCGATCCCGATTTCGGCGGCGCGCGCTTCCCGCCCAAGGCCTGGCCCGACCAGGCCGACATCGACGCCGTGCAGAAGCGGTGGAAGGAACTGGGGCTGGATAAGAAGTAGGGTTTTGTGTCCCGGGCGCAGCGCAGCACGTAGTGGTGCGCTGCAGACCCGGGACCGTTACAAACACCGAATGTGGAACGGTCCCGGATCTGCGGTGCAACGCTGCGCGCTGCACCGCAGATCCGGGACACGGTCAAAACCGTCACCGCCATCGCCGCAGCCGTTACCCACAGACCTATCAACGTCATGGCCGGGCTTGTCCCGGCCATCCACGCCTTCCTAACTCAAGAAAAGCAAGGCGTGGATGCCCGGCACAAGGCCGGGCATGACGAACGCGAGAGCACTGAACGAACGCGAGAGCGAAATCTCGCGTCAGTTCTCCACCGCCGGCAGCGCCAACGCCGCATCGACCAAACCCGTCGCGCGCTTGAAGTCGAAGTTGCGGTACATGTTCTGCTTCACGATGAACGACGCCCCGCCGTAGAACTTCTCATACTGCTGGTGGCGGCTGCCGAACTCCGATCCCAGGAAATCCCAGATCATCCGCATCAGCGCGACCCGGCTCTTGGCATCGGTCGAGGCCGAGCGCATGTAGCGTTCCAGATCGGCTGCGACCTGCGGATCGTCGAAGTCCTCCGCCGAGGACGGCAGCGTGATGAAGGCCGAGCCCGCCAGCTCGCGCACGATCTCGAGCATCCGGCCGTTGAATTCCGATTGCATGGCCGATGCCGCATAGAGCGTGGTCTTCGACGGCCAGAACACGCCGTCCTTGTCGACCGTCCCCATCGTCTCGTGCGCATGCAGCATCGATTCGTAGATCGAGACCAGCGCCGCGAGCTCGCCCATCACGATCATCACCGCCGGATTCGCCTCGTTGCCGGTCATCTCGTTCATACGCTTGGCGAGCCCGATCATGAAACGCAGCTTGGTGACATAGCGCACCTGCGCCTGATGGTTGCCGAGCACATGCGCGGTGGTCTGCCACCATTGATTCCGTGAAATCTCGACGTTGCGATAGATGAAGACGTGCTCCCAGGGCACGAACACCTTGTCGAACACCACGTAGCTATCCGACTCGTCGAACCGGCTCGACAGCGGGTGGTCGAACGAATTCATGCCCTTGGTCGCGAACGGCCGGCGCGGATAGAGCTTCACCCCCGGCGCGTTGACCGGCATCACCACGCAGTTGGCGTAGTTCTCGTCGCCGGGCTGCAGCGGGTGGATGCAGCTCAGGTGGATCCAGTCGGACAGTACGCCGCCGGTCGCGAGCTGCTGCGCGCCCGAGATCACGATGCCATCGTCGCGCTCCTCCACCACGCCGGCGTAAAGCGCCGGATCGCTCTGCTTGTGCGCCGGCTTGCTGCGGTCGATCTGCGGCGGCACGATCGCGTAGCTGAGATAGAGATGCTCGTCGCGCATCCGCTCGAAGAATGCGAGCAGGTTGTCGGCGAACCTTTGTCCGCCGGCGGCGAACACGCTCGGCACCGCCGCGTATCCGCAGAAAAACGCGGCGACGTGATCGGGCGAGCGCCCCATCAGGCCGAAGGTCGCCTCGGCCCATTTCTCGGAGAACAGCCGCCGCGCGCGCAGGTCGGCCGCGGTCTTCGGAATCTGATAGGCGCGCAGCACCGGCGCTCCCGTCTTGGGGGACGTGAAAGTCATCAGCTCGCGGTTCTCCGGCTCCGCCGCGATGTCGTAGAGCCGGGCGATCGAGCGCGCCGCCTCGCGGAACGCCGGATGCTCGGTCACGTCGGCGACCCACTCGCCGTCGACGAACACCTTGCGGCCGTCGCGCAGGGATTTCAGATATTCGGCGCCGGTGCGTAGCGGCTTGGCGGCGGTCTGCGATGGCTGTGTGGACATGGCGCGATCCCTTGCTCAGGCGAAAAATGGCTCCAGGAATTAGCTACATTATGTAGCTATTGCGCCAAGGTCAAATCGGCCGCATGATCCCTGCCACCCATCTGGACCGGCGCACGCATGGCAAAATCAAAGCGAACCGCTCGCTCCGGCGCCGATGCAGGAGCTTTCGTCGTTCCCCGGACGGTCTCGCACCCTGCCCTGCTGGCCGGCGGCAGCGACGAGCCGTTCCGGCAGGTGCTCTACCTGATGGTGCTGGCGTTCGGACGGCTGCAGGTCTGCCGGGACGCGTTCGGCCGCGCCATGACGCAGAGCGGCTCCGCGCTCACGGGCTCGCAATTCGCGGTGATGATCGGCACGGCCTACCGCCAGCAGGCCGAGGGCGTTTCGATCCGCGCGCTCGCCGAGCACGTGCAGCTCGCGCCGACCCACGTCACCACCGAGGTCGGCCGGCTGATCCGCAAGGGGCTGCTGATCAAGCGCCCGAACAAGCAGGATCGCCGCGGCGTCCTAATCAAGTTGTCGCGGAAGGGTGAGGCGGCGGTGCTGCAGGTCTCGCCGTTCGTGCGCGTGGTGAACGATCTTCTGTTCAAGGACGTCACACGCAAGGACTTCGCGGCGATTTCGCACTTCCTGCGCGTGTTTGCCCACAATACCGAGTATGCTGTCGCTGAAATCCGCCGGCGTGAGCGGGAGCGCGGGCGGGGCCCGGCGAAAATACCGCGAAAGCGCGATTGAATTGGCAATTCAGGCCGGTCTAGCATCGGCCGATCGAGGGAGGGACGGTTCTATGGTTCAAATGCAGTTTCGGGTCATCCCCGCAGTTCTGGCGGCGACGGTCTTCGGAGTGGCCGGCTTGGCACTGGCGGCCGGCCCATCGCAGGCGCAGCAGATCACGATGAAGTTCGCGACGCTGACGATCAACGACGTCCAGCACGAATACATCAAGACCTACAAGACCGAGATCGAGAAGACGACCAACGGCCGGATCAAGGTCGAGATCTATCCGGCCGGCCAGCTCGGCGGCCCGCCGCGGCAGACCGAGGGCGTGCGCCTCGGCACCATCGAAGCCGCCATCGGGCCGTCCGAGCTGTTCTTCGGCGCCGATCCGCGCTTCCAGGTGCTGGCGATGCCGCTGTTCAAGAACAACGAGCACGCCCGCAAGTCGATCGACGTACCGGCGTTCCGCCAGGCGATCAGCGAGGTCAGCGGGCCGCGCGGCCTCGTCTTGATGGGGATCAATGTCTATGACCAGCAGTCGATCGTGACCAAGACGCCGGTGGCCAAGCTCGCCGATTTCCCGGGCAAGCGGATTCGCGTGCTGGCCTCCGAGGGCGAGCAGGCCTCGATCGCGGCGCTCGGCGCCTCGCCGACACCGATGGGACTGCCGGAGGTGCTGCCGGCGCTGCAACAGGGCACCGTCGATGGCGCCAATTCCGTGCTCGGCGTGTTCGTTGCGTTCCGCTACCACGACGCCGCGCCGCACCTGCTCGACACCAGGCTCTGGGCGCTGATGCCGGTGGCTCTGGTCAGCAAGGTCTGGTTCGACAAGCTGCCCGCCGATCTGCAGAAGGCGGTGATGGAAACCGGTCGCAAGATCGAGCCCGAGATGCACAAGTGGCAGATCACCCGCATCGCCGACGACCGCAAGGCCTGGCTCGAGAAGGGCGGCAAGATCGTCAAGCTCTCGCCGGCCGAACAGGTCGAGGCGGAGAAGCGCGTCGGCAACGCAGTGCAGGCGGTGCTCGCCAAGGCCGCGCCGTCGAAGGAGCTTTATGACAAGCTGAAGGCTATCGCGGCGACCGTGAACTGATGCCGCGGCCGTCTTCGTACTTGGCGCTCGCCGCTCGCTTCGAGAGCGGCGAGACCAGCCCGAGCAACGAGCTTGAGCAGCGTCTCAATCGCCTGGACGCCGTCGAGCCGACGCTGAGAGCCTTTGTCCATGTCGCACGCGACGCGGCGCGCGCGGCGGCCAAGGCGTCGGACCAGCGCTGGCGCAACAAGCAGCCGCTGTCGGCGATCGACGGCATGGCGATCGCGATCAAGGACATCATCGAGACCGCGGACATGCCGACCGGGCAAGGCTCGCCGCTGTGGGAGGGCTTCGAGACCCGTCGAGACGCCGCGTCCGTGCAAGGGTTGCGCGAGGCCGGCGCCGTCATCTTAGGGAAAACCACGACCACCGAGTTCGCCGCCTCCCACGCCTTTGCGCCAACCACCAATCCGCACGATCCGAAGCGCACGCCCGGAGGCTCGAGCAGCGGCTCGGCCGCGGCGGTTGGCGCCGGGATCGTGCCGGCAGCGCTGGGCACGCAGGTGGTCGGATCGACGCTGCGGCCGGCGAGCTTCTGCGGCGCGGTCGGATTCAAGCCGACCTTCGGCGCGCTTAATCGTGGTGGATCATATGATTACCTCAGCCAGAGCTCACTCGGGGTTATTGCGGCAACGCCGAACGATATCTGGATCGTTGCCAGTGCCATTGCGCAAAGAGTCGGCGGCGACCCAGGTTTTCCGGGCCTTGGCGGGCCTTTGCTGCCGCCCAAGGCCACGGCGCCGAAGCGGCTGGCGGCATTGCAGACCGGCGGCTGGGCCAAGGCCAGCGAGGGGGCGCGGGCGGCGTTCGAGACCGCGCGCAAGCGCCTGAGCGCGCTCGGGGTGGCCTTGAGCGACCGCAGCGATCCGGACGTCGAGGCGCTGGAACAGGCGCTGGCGGATGCGCAGCCGCTGACGCTGCAAATCAACGCCTGGGAGTGCGCCTGGCCGCTCGGCACCTATGCGGCGAAGGACGCCAAACAGCTCAGCCCAGCCGCTCTCGCACGCCGTGAGCAGGGTCTCGCGATGACGCCTCACGACTACCGGGGCCTGCTCAGCCGCAGACAGGAAATCCGTGACCGTTTCGCCTTCACCGCCTCGCGTTTCGACGGCTTCGTCGCCCTCAGCGCCGCCGGCGCAGCCCCGCTCGGCCTCGGCTTCACCGGCGACACCGGCATGATCGTTCCGGCCTCGCTGCTCGGCACGCCGGCCATCACGCTGCCGCTGCTGCGCGACGAAAACCTGCCGCTCGGCCTGCAGCTGATCGGCATGCCCGACCGCGACGCCGAGCTGATGGCGATCGCCGACTGGGTCTGGCAGAACTACGAGTCCGCATAACGGAGCGGGGATGAGTGAGACTCCGCAAGCGAGCGGACCGAGCAGCCTGATCGACCGCATCGGCGATGGGCTGTCGCGGCTCTGCCTCGCCATCGCGGCGGTAGCGCTGATCGGCATCGTCGCGATCAACGGCACCAACGTGATCGCGCGCTACGTGTTCGGCTCGCCCTACAGCTGGGCCGAAGAGCTGATGCTGTTCCTGATGATCCTGTCGGTGTTTTCCGGCGCCATCGCGGTCACCTGGCGCAACCTGCACATCCGGATCGACACCTTCATCGACCGCGCGTCGCCGGCGGTCCGCCGCGTAGCGCACGCCATCGGGACGCTGGTGGCGATCGGCGCGCTCGGCACCGTGACGCTGGCGAGCGCGCGCATCGTCATGCTGCTGCAATCATTCGATCAGCGTAGCGACGCCCTGAATGCCCCCTCCTGGGTGCCACAGTCGTTCCTCACCATCGGCTTAGGAACCATCATCCTGCTGATGGCCGTCAAGCTGGTGATCTCGCTCGCCCAGCCGCCCGCGGCGCCAGCACCGTCAGGGGACGGCCGATGACCTTCCTCCTTCTCGCCGTCCTGCCGACGCTGCTGCTGCTGATGGGCGTGCCGATCTTCGCCGTGCTGGTGGCCGCCACGCTCGGCGGCATCATGCTCGGCAGCAACCCGATCCAGGCCATCCACTCCGCCATGTTCGGCAGCCTGGATATTTTTCCGCTGCTCGCGGTGCCGCTGTTCATCTACGCCGGCGATATCATGTCGCGCGGCGGGATCGCGCGGCGGCTGATCGAGCTGATCCTGTCGATCGTTGGCGGCGTGCGCGGCTCGCTTGGGCTCGCCACCATCGCGGCCTGCGAGGTGTTCGGCGTGATGTCGGGCTCGAGCGTCGCCTGCGTCGCGGCCATCGGCAAGCTGACGATCCCGTCGCTGAAGAAGAACGGCTACGGCGAGACGTTCTCGGTCAGCCTGGTCACGGCGACGGGCGTGATCGACGTCATCATCCCGCCGTCGATCCCGATGATCATCTACGGCATCGCGGCCCAGCAATCGGTGCCGCAACTGTTCCTGGCCGGCTTCGTGCCCGGAATCCTGATCGGCTTGGCGCTCGCGATCTACGTCTACTTCTACGCCCGGGCCAAGAACATTCCAGTGACCGCGCGACCTCCCAGAGGCGCTCTCACCGCATCGTTGAAGGATTCGATCTGGGCGATCTTCGCGCCGGTCGTCATTCTCGGCGGCATCTATGGCGGCCTGTTCACCCCGACCGAGGCGGCCGGCGTCGCCTGCATCTATGCGATCGTCATTTCGATGTTCGTGTACCGCGAAATATCGTGGAAGGATCTTTGGACCATCACCGTCGACTCGGCGATGCTGAGCGCGCAGGTCCTCATCATCGTCTCGGCCGCTGGCGCCTTCGCCTGGCTGATCACCACCAGCGGATACCCGGCGCAGCTCATCGCCTTCGTGGACAGTCTGCACTTGCAGACCTGGATGCTGCTGCTGGTTATCAACATCATCCTGCTGTTCGTCGGCAGCATCCTGGAGCCGCCGGCGGCGATCCTGCTGCTGACCCCGCTGCTGACGCCGCTCGCCTATGCGGCAGGCGTCCACCCGATCCATTTTGGCATCATCGTCACCGTCAATCTCGCGATCGGCATGTTCATGCCGCCGTTCGGCTTGAACCTGTTCGCGGCCAACGCCCTGTTCAAGACGCCGTTGCCGAGCCTGTACCGGGGCGTCATGCCGTTCCTGTTCATTTATCTGGCGATGCTGGCGCTGCTCACCTACGTTCCGGCGATCACCCTGGCGCCGTTGGCGCTGTTCAATTTCAAGTGAGTGGCATAGACCGATGTCCGAGTTCGAACGCTGGGAAAAGCGGTTCGCCGCGCCGGGCTATCTGTTTGGCACGGCGCCGAACGCATTCCTCAAGAGCAAGGCCGACCTGCTCAAGGCCAAGGCCGGCGGCAAGGCACTGAGTCTCGCCGACGGCGAAGGCCGCAACGGCGTCTTCATGGCCGAGCAGGGCCTTGATGTGCTGTCGCTCGATATTTCGCCGATCGCGCAGGACAAGGCGCGCAAGCTTGCCAAGGAGCGCGGCGTTGCGTTGCGCACCGAACTCGGCGATCTGGCGACATGGACATGGCCGAAGGCGGAGTTCGACGTGATCGTCGGGATTTTCTTCCAGTTCACCCCGCCCGAGCTGCGCCGCGCGGTGTTCGGAAACATCAAGCAGGCGCTCAAGCCCGGCGGACTGCTGCTGATCCAGGGCTATCGCCCGAAGCAGCTTGAATACAAGACCGGCGGTCCCTCCGAGGTCGAGCGGCTCTACACCCGTGCAATGCTGGAGGAATCCTTCGGTGACCTTGCATCGCTCGACATCCAGGAGCACGACAGCGTCGTCAGCGAAGGCGCCGGCCACGCCGGCATGTCGGCGCTGATCGATCTCGTCGGGCGGAAGTGAGTGAGACGACAACAATGATCCAGGCGCGCCGCATCGGCCACGCCACC
>CAMDEB010000061.1 GCA_945893085.1 Rhodoplanes serenus
AGCACGACATGAAGCCCGACGACTATCTCGAATTCGTCCACCAGATCGATCATTCGCCGCTGCTGCCCAACCCGACGCTGGGCGCGGCGATCGAGACGTTGCCGGGCCGCAAGCTGATCCTCACCAACGGCACCCGCAAGCACGCCGAGGCGGTGATGCAGCGGCTCGAAATCCATCAGCACTTCGAGGACGTGTTCGACATCGCCGCCGCCGATCTCGACCCCAAGCCGCTGCCGCAGGTCTACGACCGCTTCCTCGCCAAGCACGGCGTCGATCCGCGCAAGGCCGCGATGTTCGAGGATCTGGCGCGCAACCTCGAAGTGCCGCACGCGCTCGGCATGTCGACCGTCCTGGTGGTGCCGGAGGGCACGCGCGAGGTGTTCCGCGAGGACTGGGAGCTCGCCGGCCGCGACGCGCTGTACGTCGACCACGTCACCGACGATCTCACCGGCTTCCTGCGCGCGAACTGCTGCCGGTAGCTCATCCTTGAGCCGTCGCCGCAGCACGGAACCTGATCGCCGCAGCGGTAGCCAGCGCGACTACGGATCACTATGTCCGACTTTCGTCTCTGCTCGACTTGTCAGCCCTGTTGTGTATTATCGTTACACGCACTATAGTAGTAATTTGAGAACGTGATCGTCTCTAATTGAAATTAAGCTCTACCGCTGATCCGGTGCTGTTATGGTCGTCGGCGCGTTGGCTAAGTGCGTTTTAGCGTCGGCTTTGATATTGGCGTCTGCCGTATCGGCGCCCTGTGCCGACGCTTCAAAGGTCGTCCGAAACTCTCAAGGCATACCCGCGAATTTAGAAGTCACGTTCAGTGGGACAGCCATGTCCGACTACTACTATCGTGGAACAACGCTGTCGGCGCACCGACCCGCGGTCGGCGCGCTGATCAATGCGCAGTTCGGCTGGTTCTACCTTGCCGGCGAAGCATACACCGTGAAACTGCCGACGAACCCGCTCGCCGAAATCATCGTCAGCGGCGGCATCAGACCGAAGGTCGGTCCATTCGATTTCGACCTTGGATTGATCTACTTTCTCTATCCCGGCGAGGCACCCAACGGACTCACCACCAACACCGACTACTGGGAAGCGAACGGCAAAGCCTCTTACAAGCTCACGACTACAACGACCATTGGTGCGGAGTTCGCTTACACTCCCAGCATTTCAAACTCGGGTGCGCGGGCCACGTATGCGGCGGGGAAAATCAGGATCGACCTGCTGAACACGTCTCTGCCGCAAGGCGTGAACTGGTATTTGTCGGCTGATTTGGGCCACCATTGGTTCGGTACGGTTGCGCCGATCTTCGGCGGCTTCGCATTGCCGAGCTATACGCACTGGCGTGCCGGACTTGCGTTCACCTACAACGTATTCACTCTCGATTTGAGCTATCACGATACCAACCTTTCGAGAGAAGATTGCTACGTATTTACCGGCGACCCTCAGGGGCTGCGCTCGAATTGGTGCGGAGCAGCCCTTATCGCAACGCTCTCATTTGAACTAAAGTATCTGCCAAAACGCAGGTGAATGTTTAGCGGTCGCTCTGTTGCACGGTTTCAAACGCGTGCTGGAAGTACGGATCAATGTGCGATTGGTAACGGGCAAAGATCTCACGCGGCAGAAATTGGATCGATCTAATTACGCCACGACAATTGAAGTTATGGCAGTTGCACGTCATCTCCCATAATTCTGTGGCATCAACCTGCGAATAGTCGATGGTCAACTCTTCTTCGGACTGAATATCACGCAACGCGATAAGTGATTGGCCCGCCAGTACGCAATTCGGGTCACATGAGTGGTTGACATGATCGAAGGGGAAATCGGGATCACACCAGAGGCTCTCGCCGAGTTGATACCAATTCGGATTTCGAAAGGCATCCTCGCGTGTGCGGCATGCATGTTTGCGGATCGTTCCTGTGATATTGCACACATGGTCGCCCTTCCTGAAGGCTCGGCGGGTGAACAGGCCACGGCCAGTATATTTGGTTTCGGCAACAGCGAGAAAATCAAGAGGCGAACTGGAAGCACCGTGTGATATCTGCGCTCGAGAACGGGCGGTGCTTCGTCGCTGCACCGTTGTTATGACGGGAAGGCTCAATGAAAGAATGGCAACTAAGCCGTGAATCAAAGCATTCGACAAGGGATAGAGGTAGAGAATGAGATTCCCCTCGGTCCCTTGCTGTATGGATGTCACGAACATGAGCGTCGCATACGCAACCGTCCAAATGGTCCAAGGCACCCAAGACTCGCGAGCCGGATCGCGCCACGTCGAAACGACGATCGGCGTGAATGACGTAATCACCGCAGCGTTCGATAGAATGAGAAGCGTCGGAACGGCGACCGCCATTTGCGTTTGGGACAGGACGCCGAGCCGAGCGATGGCCCAGCACGCGATATACGCGATGGTTATCGTTACGTCGGCGGCGAAAGAATAGATGTCGATTCGGGCGCTCGGGCAACGCAACGTCCTGCGTGACCAACAAATACCAGCCACCGTCACGCTCGCGGCCGCGCAGACAATCGGTAAGGCCAGCTCTTGCCATGATGCACCTGCCGCACGCTCTAGCACGACGAGAAGAGTGGTGCCGTAGACAAACATAAGCCAGCTTGTCGGATTCGGATTGATCTCCCGCCGCAGAACCGAACGCAGATAGAACCCATAGCCGACCACATGAAGGACGGCGGAAAGAGCGGCGAAAGCCGATGCGGGACCCCATAATAGACCCTGCATCTAGCGCCCCCGACCATCACATTTCTTAAATTACTACTATAGTGCGTGGTATGATAATGTACAACCGACTTGCATTCGGATATGGATATCCGAAAGCAGGTGGGGCGCAATTTGCGGCGGCTGCGGCTGAAGTGTGGATTGTCACAGGAAGGGCTGGCGTTCGAGGCGAACATCGCCCGCAACTACATGAGCGGACTCGAGCGAGGTGTGCGGAATCCGACGGTGCTGATTCTCGACCGATTGGCGCGTGTGCTTAAGGTTTCTATATCGGACATCGTGGCTATCTCGTCTGGGCGCGATGCACCGCTAAAAAACTTGCCGCGCGGGCGACATGCAAAGGTTATGGCTCGCAAGAGGCAGCCGCCGCCCCGCGTCCGCCCTCGGCAATAAATGAAACCCGGCCGCAGAAAGCTGCGGTAGCAGCGTCAGACTGCGACCGGCCGGAACGCGCGCACGGCCTTGAAACCCAGCCAGACGAAGATAATCAGCACCACGAGCTGCGCGATCGCGAACGGCAGCTCCGATTCCGTCGGCGCCAGCACATGCAGGAACGGCACCTTCCGGAAGGCCTGCACGACCGCGACGAAGACGTCGAAATAGACCGTCGCCACGATGCTGGCCGCGTAGACCCCGCGCCAAGCGCCGGCGAGGTGGAAGACATAGAGCCCGACGATCGCCACCGCGAGCAGCACGAGCGAAATGATGCCGACGCCGTGCGACGGCAGGAAGCCCGGCGCCGGAAGCAGGAATCCCGTGGCGCTGGTCAGCACGGCGGTCACCAGATAGGCGGCCGTCCAGCCCTGGGAGACGTGGGACTTCATCAGGTCGTTCACGACGACGAAGCCGGGCACCAGCATGACGAGACTGATCAGCGTATGGAAAACAAGCATGACACACCCCCTTAAACAACGTCACCGGCCATCAGAATCGCCGGGACAGGCCCGCACCGTCAACGCCTATCTCCGTTCTGACACCGATCTCCCCGAAGCGCATGCAGCCGCCCGCCGATGGGGCACGCTTGACATAGCCCCGCCGTCCCCCGACAAAACCGCGCCCGGGAGCAGCCATGCACGACGATCTCGCCAAGACCATCGACGCAGCCTTCGACAACCGCAACGACATCGGCCCCTCGACCAAGGGGCCGGTGCGCGAGGCCGTGGAGACGGCGCTCGACCTGCTCGACGACGGCAAGGTGCGCGTCGCCGAACGGGGCTCGAACGGTGACTGGCGCGTCAACCAATGGCTCAAGAAGGCCGTGCTGCTGTCGTTCCGGCTGAGCGACAACGGGCCGGTGGCCGGCGCGCCGGGCGGCTCCACGTGGTGGGACAAGGTGCCGACCAAGTTCGAGGGCTGGGACAGCAATCGATTCAAGGCGGCCGGCTTCCGCGCCGTTCCGGGCAGCATCGTGCGCCGCTCGGCCTATATCGCGCCGAACGTCATCCTGATGCCGTCGTTCGTCAATCTCGGCGCTTATGTGGACAGCGGCACAATGGTCGACACCTGGGCGACGGTCGGCTCCGGCGCGCAGATCGGCAAGAACTGTCACATCTCCGGCGGCGCCGGCATCGGCGGCGTGCTCGAGCCGTTGCAGGCCGGTCCGGTCATCGTCGAGGACAACTGCGTCATCGGCGCGCGCGCCGAGGTCGCCGAGGTCGTGATCGTTCGCGAAGGCTCGGTGCTGTCGATGGGCGTCTATCTCGGCACCTCGACCACCATCATCGACCGATCAAGCGGCGAAATCTTCAAGGGCGAGGTGCCGCCCTATTCCGTGGTCGTGTCCGGCACCATGCCCGGCAAGCCGATGGCGAACGGCGCGCCGGGGCCGAACCTCTATTGCGCCGTCATCGTCAAGCGCGTCGATGAAAAGACCCGCGCCAAGACCAGCATCAACGAGCTGCTGCGGGACTAGCCTGTTTTCGTTGCGCCCCGTCGGCTAAGCTCCCCGTGAGGAAACCAAACTGGGGGCGGCCATGGGTTTCATCAATCTGCTTTTCAGCGTCAGCGGACGGATCAACCGGGCGAAGTGGTGGCTCGCGGTCGTGTTCTGGACGGTGGTCTGGATTGTCTCGGTCCTGGTTCTCGTCATCGTCTTCGCCCAGGACATCGGGCGTTTCAGCACGGCGGATTCCGCGGAAGCCCTGAGGCTGGTGCTGAGCTACGGGGCCCTCGCCATCCTGTTCATCGCGCTCATTGTCATCCCGATGATGGTTTCGGGAATTTTTGTCGGCATCAAGCGGCTGCACGACCGCAACAAGAGCGGCTGGTGGATTGTCCTGTTCTACGTTGGGCCGGTCATCACCGAGGCGCTGGGCCAGAACACCGGCAGTCCGGTCCTGGCGTTCGTGATGTCGATCGCGTCGTTCGTCATTGCCATCTGGGCGCTGGTAGAGCTTGGCTTCCTGCGCGGCACCATCGGCGCGAACGAGTACGGGCCCGATCCCCTCGCACCCCAGATGGCGTCGCATTGACGGCACCATCGGGCAAACGCTAAAGCCGGGCGATGTCCGCCGCCGATCCCATCGCCATCGCCCGCGACCTGCTGCGCTGTCCCTCGGTGACGCCGGAAGAGGGCGGCGCGCTGTCCTATCTTGAGGCGGCGCTGAACGGCGCGGGCTTCACCGTGCATCGCATGACGTTCTCCGAACCCGGCACCCCCGACGTGCAGAACCTCTACGCCCGGATCGGCACCGGCGCGCCGCACCTGATGTTCGCCGGCCACACCGACGTGGTGCCGCCGGGCGACCCCAAGACCTGGTCGCACGCACCGTTCGCCGGCGCGATCGCCGATGGCGTGCTCTACGGCCGCGGCGCGGTGGACATGAAGGGCGCGATCGCCTGCAAGCTCGCGGCGACCTTGGATTATCTCGCGGCCAACGGCGGCAAGCCCAAGGGCTCGATCTCGTTCCTGATCACCGGCGACGAGGAAAGCGTGGCGGTCAACGGCACCATCAAGCTGCTGCAATGGGCAGCCGCGCGCGGCGAGACGTTCGATCACTGCATCCTCGGCGAGCCGGGCAACGTCGCGGCGCTCGGCGACACCGTCAAGCTCGGGCGGCGCGGCTCGCAGAACGGCGTGCTGGTGGTGACCGGCAAGCAGGGCCATGTCGCCTATCCGCAACGGGCCGACAATCCAGTGCGCGGCCTGGTCAAGCTGATGACCGCGCTGATGGACGAGCCGCTCGACCAGGGCAGCGACCGGTTCGATCCGTCGAACCTGGAGTTCACCTCGATCGACATCGGCAATCCGACGGTGAACCTCATTCCCGGCGAGGCGCGCGCGCGCTTCAACATCCGGTTCAACGACTGTCACGACTATGCGTCGCTGAAGGCGCTGGTCGAGCAGCGCGCCGCGGCGGCGGCCGGCGGCAAGGTGCGCTGGCGGATCGACTGGGAGCCCTCGAACGCCGACGTGTTCTACACCGCACCCGGACCGTTCACCGACCGCGTGGTGGCGGCCATCGCCGAGGTGACCGGCCGCAAGCCGGAACTGTCGACCTCGGGCGGCACGTCCGACGCGCGCTTCATCAAGGATCATTGCCCGGTGGTCGAGTTCGGCCTGGTCGGCACCACCATGCATGCGACCGACGAGCGCGTGCCGGTCGCGGACCTGGAGAAGCTGACAGCGGTGTACCGGCGGATCCTGGATAAGTATTTCGGCTGAAGGAGCCTGCACGGCCCCTCCACGTCATGGCCGGGCTTGTCCCGGCCATCTCGATTCCTGAGGCACAGTGTTCAACTGATCGGGATCGCCGGGACAAGGCCCGGCGATGACGGCCGAATACGTCGATCACCCGCCGAGCTTGATCCCCGCCTTCTTCGCGAGATCGAGCCACTTGCGGATGTCCGAGTTCACGAACGCCTTGAACGCGTCCGGCGTCGACGGCGCCGGCTCGGCGCCCTGCTCCGCCAGCCGCTTCTTCAGGTCTTCGGATTCGAGCACCTTCTTGATGTCGGCGCTGATCCGGGCGGCCACCGCCGGCGGCGTCGAGGCCGGCGCGAACATGCCGAACCAGCCGAGCGAGTCGTAGTTGGGCAGGCCGGACTCGGCGATGGTCGGGAAATCCGGAAACAGCGACGAGCGGATCGCGCCCGTGGTGCCGATCATGCGCAAGCTGCCGGCGGCGATGTGCGGCGTCACCGTGATCCCGGGCGCGAACAGCAGATGGACGCGGCCGGCGAGCAGGTCCGGCACCGCCAGCCCCATGCCGCGATAGAGCACGTGCAGCATGTCGATGCCGGCCATCTGCGCGAACAGCGCGCCGGAGAGATGCGAGGCGGCGCCCGAGCCGGACGAGCCGTAGATCAGCTTGCCAGGATTGCTCTTGCCGTAGGCGATCAGCTCGGCGGAGTTCTTCGCCGGAATCGACGGATGCACGACCAGGATGTAGGGCGGCGCCGAGACCAGCGACACCGAAGCGAGGTCGCGCGAAATCTCGAACAACGGCTCATCCTTGCTGACCGCGAGCGACATGATGGCGCTGGTCGCGCCCATCAATAGCGTGTGTCCGTCGCCCTGGGCCGCGATCACCTGCCGGGTGCCGATCAGCCCGCCGCCGCCGGAGCGGTTCTCGACGATGACGCTCTGGCCCCAGACGCTCTGAAGCTGCGCGCTCATGGCGCGCGCCAGGATGTCGGTGCCGCCGCCGGGCGCGGCCGGCACGACGATGCGGATGAGGCTGCTGGGGAAAGATTGCGCCCATGCGGGCAGCGCGGTGGCGGCGAGCAGCGAGGAGGCAATGAAGCTTCGGCGTGTGATCATTGGATTAAACCCCATCCACGTCATGGCCGGGGCTTGTCCCGGCCATCCACGTCTTACTTTCTTGCCAAGCCGTGGATGCCCGGCACAAGGCCGGGCATGACGGCCGTGTTTGTCTCTAGCATCAATAGTCCACCCGCACGAGATACAGCCCCTCCGGCGGCGCCACCGGGCCGCAAGCCGAGCGGTCGCGCGCTTCGAGCACGCGGGCGAGATCGTCGGCGCTCCATTTGCCGTCGCCCACCGGCACCAGCGAGCCGACCATCGAGCGCACCTGGTTGTGCAGGAACGAGCGCGCCACCGCCGTGATGCGAATCTCGTCGCCGTCGCGCGCGACCTCGAGCCGGTCGAGCGTCTTCACCGGCGATTTCGCCTGGCATTCGGTGGAGCGGAACGTCGTGAAGTCGTGCCTGCCGACAAGCCGCTGCGCGGCGCCGTGCATCGCCGCGGCATCGAGCGGACGCGGCACGCGCCAAGCGCGCAGCCGATCGATCGCGAGATCGGGCCGGCGGTTGGCGATGCGATAGAGATAGTGCCGCCGCACCGCGGAGCGGCGGGCATCGAAATCCGCCGGCGCCTGCTCGGCCGAGATCACCGCCACCGGATGCGGCCGCAGGTGCGCGTTGAGCGCGTCACGCACGACGTCGATCGCGTGATCCTTGGCGAGATCGAAATGCGCGACCTGACCGAGCGCATGCACGCCGGAATCGGTGCGGCCCGCGCCCTGCACCGCGACCTTCTCGCCGCTGAACGCCTCAAGCGCCTCGACCAGCACGCGCTGCACCGACGGCGCGTTGTCCTGCCACTGCCAGCCGGAAAACGGCGTGCCGTCGTATTCGATGACGATCTTGTAGCGCGGCATCTATTCCAGTCCGGCAAACGGCTGCGGGTAGGACACTGTACCCGACACCGGCGCATGCGGCGAAAGCCGCAGCGTCTGGAAGTACGGTCCGGCGTAGGGCGCGTCAAACCCCTCGATCGCCTCGAAGCCGAAGCGGCCGTAGTAACCCGGTTCGCCGAGCACGAACACGATGCCCTCGCCGCGATCCTTCAGCCGCCACAGCCCGGCGCGGATCAAGGCGCTGCCGATGCCGCCGCGCTGCAACGCCGGCATGACGCCCACCGGGGCAAGGCCGATCGCGGGAATGTTCCGGCCGTCCACGGCGAGCGTGAGCCGCGGGAACCCGACATATCCGGCAATGCCGTCAGGAGTTTCGCTGACCAGGGCCAGCACGAGATCGCCCGCGGCGCGCAGCCGTTCCACCAGATCGGCCTCGACCGATCCGCCGAACGCCGCTTCGAGCACGCCGCGGACCTTCGCCGCGTCGCGCTGCATTTCGAGGCGGATGGTGGTGGTGAGCGGCGCGCCGTTCATGCGAGCTGCGTGCCGCGCGCCAGCGGTGTGCCGCGCAGGAACTCGTCCGCCTGCATCGCGCGGCTGCCGGCCTTCTGCAATTCGAGGATGCGGACCGCGCCCTCGCCACACGCGATGGTGAGCCGGTCGTCGAGCGCAGTGCCCGGCGGGCCGTTGCCCTCGCCTTTGGTCGTGCGCAGAATTTTTACGCGGCCTAAGCCCGGCATTTCGCACCAGGCACCGGGAAACGGCGATAGCCCGCGGATGTGATCGTGCGCCGACTTCCAGCGCTGCGACCAGTCGATCCGCGTCTCGGCCTTGTCGATCTTCGTCGCATAGGTGACGCCGGCCTCCGGCTGCGGTGTGAACTGCAGCGTGCCACGCTCCAGCTCGCCGAGCGCGCGCACCATCACGTCAGCCCCAAGGCGGGCCAGCGCGTCGTGCAGATCGCCGGTCGTCATGTCGGGCTGGATCGGCACGCGCTCGATCATCGCCATCGCGCCGGTGTCGAGCCCCTCATCCATCTTCATCACCGTGACGCCGGTCTCGGCGTCGCCCGCCATGATCGCGCGGTGGATCGGCGCGGCGCCGCGCCAGCGCGGCAGCAGCGAAGCGTGGACGTTGAAGCAACCCAGCGGCGGCGCATCCAGCACCGGTTTCGGCAGGATCAGGCCATAGGCCACGACAACCGCGGCATCGGCGCCATGCGCGCCGAATGCGGCTGGCGCGTCCGCGCCTTTCAACGACGTTGGCGTGTGAACGGCCAGTCCGAGCCTCCGCGCCTCGCGCTCGACCGGCGAAGGCGTGAGTTCCAGCCCGCGCCGGCCAGCGGGTTTCGGCGCGCGCGTATAGACCGCCGCGATCTCGTGGCCACGGCCCGCGAGCTCCAGCAGCGTCGGCACCGCGAACTCGGGCGTGCCCATGAAGATCAGGCGAAGCGGCATGGCGCGAAGCGTCCCCTCTCGGACGGACGTGGGAGCCGGTCTACTTTTTCGCGTCGTCCTTGGCCGCCAGCTTGGCGGCCTTGGCGTATTTCTTGATGACGCGGTCGCGCTTGAGCTTGGAGATGTGATCGATGAACAGCACGCCGTTCAGGTGGTCGATCTCGTGCTGCAGGCAGGTCGCGAGCAATCCCGTGGCCTCGACCTCCTGCTTTTTCCCATCGACGTCCAGGTAGGCGACCTTCACCGCCGACGGCCGCTTCACCTCCTCGTAGTATTCCGGGATCGACAGGCAGCCCTCCTCGTAGGTGCCCTCCTCGTCGGATTCCCACACCACCTCCGGATTGATGAACACCTGCGGCGCCTTCGGATCGTCCTTCTTGGCGAGATCCAGGGTGACGATGCGCTTCGGCTCGCCGATCTGGATCGCCGCGAGCCCGATGCCCGGCGCGCCGTACATGGTGTCGAACATGTCGCCGATCAGCTTGCGCGTCGCCGCATCCACCTTGGCGACCGGCTTGGAAACCAGCCGCAACCGCTTGTCCGGCAATATGAGAATCTCGCGCAGCGCCATGGCGGGCGATGTAAGGGCTGGACGGCGAAGGGTCAATTGTTCGTTCTTTGTTCCGGCCCAGAATCGCGCTAGAAGCAGCCGATGGAAATCGTCCTCATCATCGCCGCCGCCGTTGTCGTCGGGCTGGGCATCGCGGCCTTCGTCGTGTTCATCGCCCGGCCCCGCGCCCTGGCCGCCGATCCCGCCGCCGACCGGCGGATCGCCGAGCTCGGCGCCCGCGTCCAGCAGATGGGCGACCTGCTGGCCAAGGCGCAGGCGCAGCTTCAGCACAACGTCAACGAGCGGCTCGACGCGGTCAGCCACCGGCTCGGCCAGTCGATGCAGACCTCGACGCAGAACACGGTCGAGAACCTGCAGAAGCTCAACGAGCGGCTCGCGGTCATCGACAACGCGCAGAAGAACATCACCGACCTCGCCTCCCAGGTCACCTCGCTGCGCGACGTGCTCGGCAACAAGCAGTCGCGCGGCGCGTTCGGCCAGGGCCGCATGGAGGCGATCATCCAGGACGGGCTGCCGAAGGGGCAATATGAGTTCCAGCATACGCTGAAGAACGGCAAGCGGCCCGACTGCGTGGTGTTCCTGCCCGATCAGCGGCCGCTGGTGATCGACGCGAAGTTCCCGCTCGAAGCGGTCACTGCGCTCCGCGAGGGCAAGACCGACGACGAGCGAAAGTTCGCGGGCCAGCGCGTGCGCACCGACATGATGAAGCACGTCACCGACATCGCGGAAAAATACCTGATCGCCGGCGAGACCCAGGACATCGCCCTGATGTTCGTGCCGTCGGAGTCGGTCTACGCCGAGCTGCACGACGGCTTCGACGACATCGTGCAGAAGGCCTACCGCGCCCAGGTCATGCTGGTGTCGCCGACGCTGCTGATGCTGGCGATCCAGGTGATCCAGCAGATCCAGAAGGACGCGCGCATGCGTGAGGCCGCCGACAGCATTCGCACCGAGGTCGGCGACATGATGAAGGATGTGAAGCTCTTGGGCGAACGCGTCCGCAAACTGCAAAGCCATTTCAACCAATCGAACGAAGATGTCCGGCAGGTCATCATTTCGGTCGAGAAGATCGAGAAGCGCGGCGACCGCATCCGCGACGTCGAGTTCGGCGGCGAGGACGGCGCGAGCGCCTCGAACGTCATTCCCGCGCCAGTGCGCAAAATCCAAGCCGGCGAATTCTAGGCAGGATTCCGCGACATGAAACCGATGCGCGCAAGGAATGCCGCTTTACCTCTCCCATGGGGAGAGGTCGCCTCGCGAAGCGAGGCGGGTGAGGGGTTACGCTCTATCGATAGACCGTACGCCCTCACCCCAACCCTCTCCCCACGGGAGAGGGGGCCGACTGCCGGTGATGCAACATCGAAGCAAGCGCTTCGATTTGAATTGGTCAGTCTTTAGGATGACAGTCACCACCGGCACGCAGCAGCCCGCCTCCCCGAGTTGGCGCGACGCGTTCGTGGTTTATCTCAAGCCGCGCGTGCTGATCGTGATGTTTCTCGGCTTTTCCGCCGGGCTGCCGCTGGCGCTGTCCGGCTCGACGCTGGCGGTGTGGATGCGCGAGGCCGGCGTCGATCTCGGCACCATCGGGCTGTTCACGCTGGTCGGCACGCCCTACACGCTGAAGTTCCTGTGGGCGCCGGTGGTCGATGCGCTCGACGTGCCGATGCTGTCGCGGCTGCTCGGCCGGCGGCGCGGCTGGCTGGTGCTGTCGCAGCTGATGCTGATGGCGGCGATCGTCGTGCTGGCGCTGTGCAATCCGAAGATCTCGCCGTGGTACATGGTGTTCGGCGCGGCCTTCCTGGTCGCCGCCGCCTCCGCCACCCAGGACATCGTGATCGACGCGTTCCGCGTCGAAAGCCTCGACCCCAGCGAACAGGCCGCCGGCATGGCGTCCTATGTCGCCGCCTATCGCATCGGCATGCTGGTCTCGACCGCGGGCGTGCTGTTCCTGGTCACCGGCTTCGAGGACTTCGGCCTCGGCAAGCACGGCGCCTGGGCAGCGGGCGATGTGGTGATGGCCGCGGTGACCGGTGTCGGTATCGTCACCGTGATCGTGGCGACCGAGCCGGCCCGCTCGGCCGCGGCAACCGCCGCCCATGCCAGGCACGCCGGCGACAGCTCGCTCAAGCGCGTCATTGAGGCGGCGATGGGCGCGTTCTCCGAGTTCCTGACCCGCGAGATGGCGTTCGTCGTGCTGGCCTTCGTCGTGCTCTACAAGTTCTGCGACGCCTTCGCCGGCGCGATGACGACGCCGTTCGTGATCGATCTCGGCTTCAGCCGCAACGACTACGCCACGATCGTCAAGGGCGTCGGTCTCGCCGCGACCCTGATCGGCGGCTTTGCCGGCGGCTTCGTGGCGCGCGCCTATCCGCTGGCGACCAGCCTGTGGATCGGCGCATTCCTGCAGATGGCGTCGAACCTGGTGTTCTGCTGGCAGGCGGTGATCGGCGTGAACCACTGGGCGCTGACGGCGTCGATCATCGCCGAGAATTTCACCGGCGCGATCGGCACCGTGATTTTCGTCGCCTACCTGTCGTCACTCTGCAAGTCGCCGCTGCACACCGCGACGCAGTTCGCGCTGCTGACCGCGCTTGCCGCGGTCGGCCGCACCTATCTTTCCGCCGGCGCGGGCTACGTCGCCGAGACGACCGGCTGGGTGGCCTTCTTCCTCATCAGCGCCTTGACGGCGATCCCAAGCCTGCTGCTGCTGTGGTGGCTGCAGCAGCGCGGCCATTTCGAGACGCTCGGGCCGGCGAAGGTCGTGGCCGCCGACGACTAAATCGGCGTCCGGCTGCGCAGCGCCTGCGACAGCGTGCCCTCATCCAGATAGTCGAGCTCGCCGCCGACCGGAACGCCATGCGCAAGCCGCGTTACCGCGACGTTCGAGCCGTGCAGCAGGTCGGTGATGTAGTGCACCGTGGTCTGGCCATCGACGGTGGCGTTGAGCGCGAGGATGATCTCCTTCACCGCCGGGTCGTGCGCGCGCGAGATCAGCGCGTCGATGGTGAGGTCCTGCGGCCCGACGCCGTCAAGCGGCGACAGCGTGCCGCCCAGCACGTGATAGCGCACGTTGAGCGCGGCCGCGCGCTCCAGCGCCCAGAGATCGGCGACGTCGGCGACCGCGACGATGACGGACTGATCGCGCTTGGGATCGGTGCAGACGGTGCAGGGATTCTGGGTGTCGATGTTGCCGCAGGTCTTGCACACCTCGATCTTTTCGATCGCGGTCTGCAACGCCGCCTGCAGCGGCGCCATCAACTGCTCGCGCTTCTTGATGAGATGCAGCGCCGCCCGCCGCGCCGAGCGCGGCCCAAGCCCCGGCAGGCGCGCCAGCAGGAGGATGAGGCGCTCGATCTCAGGTCCGGCGGTGGATTTGGGCATATAGTATTTCGTTGTGTGGAGAAGCTTAATCAGCCCATAGTTGCGTCCGACTATTCTCTCACGTATCACTCAGTTCATTTGTTCCCATGAAGATGCACACCATGGACGAGGGTAAGAGCTTCAAAATCTTCCTAGCAGTGTTAAGCGCCATTTTGTCTGTATTTTTTGGCGTACTAGGGACGAATTTTGCGGACGTATTCTTCTTTAAAGATCAACTGGTGTACGAGATCACCTACGGCGAGCCTTTCATTTCAAACAATGAACGGATTCAAATTACGCGCTTTAGCGTTGAAAACGAAGGACGGAAGTTGATTACAGACATCGACATCACGATTAATCCTGAAGGGCGCAAAATCGAGCAATATCAAATTTCCGGAGTCACCAAGGACATTGTGACAATTATTGAGGATACTCTACCTTTCCACGCACGCCTCCCTTATCTAAATCCAGGAGAGAAACTCACAATTCAATTCCTCCTTCGAGCAGCGGCTGGGATAGACAACAATCTCCTACCTATTGTCCGCGCGAAAGGAATAAACGCGCAATTGCGTTCTACAAAAGAACCAAAAAACATTACTTTCTTGACCACTATGCCTGCAGTATTGAGCACAATACTGTTCGGTATTGTTATTTCAATTCTCATAAGGGAAGCACTAGATAAGACGCTGCAAAGAGAGACAATGTTTGTTTTATACAACAAGTATGGATTTCACGACTTTGCCGGGCGTGTCCTTTCTTCTTCTGATAATAACATTAGGTACATTTTAGAATCGGAAGCGCTGACCAATCACGTTATCGCGAATGGTGCAAATGATCGGAAAATAATTCTAGCGGCAATAAATTGCAGGAAGAAATGCTGCGAATCAGAAGCATACACCTGGCCTGCACCCGGTTTCATTGACACCCGCCTAAGCTAATCCCGCCTGCCGTTCGAACTCCATCGGGCTCATATAACCGATCGTAGAGTGTCGGCGTTTGGGATTGTAGAAGCGCTCAATGTAGTCGAACACATCAGCTCTTGCCTC
>CAMDEB010000062.1 GCA_945893085.1 Rhodoplanes serenus
TGCCCTTTTCGGACACGAACTTCAGGTCGGCGATCGTCGCCGGCAGGTCGAAGTCCCAGTGCGGGTAGTCCGACGAGTACATCAACTGCGTCTCCGCGTTGATCATGCGGAAGGTGTTCTCGAGCGCCACCATGTCCACACGCTCCATCGGCTGAGAGGAATAGAACATGTCGCGCATGTAGTCGCTGGGCATCTTCTTGAGCAGCGGCGCTTCTGACGGACGCAGCAGGTACTCGTGATCGAGCTTCTGCATCAGGAACGGCACCCAGGCGAGGCCGGATTCGATCCACACCACGGGGAGCTTCGGGAACCGCTCGCCCATGCCGTTGATGACCCAGTTCGCCAGGTTGACGATGTTGTACCAGCTGAACCCGAGCGCATGCGCGGTGAGGAAGCGGTTGCAGCTCTTGAAGATCGGCTCGCCCCAGTTCGGGCCGGAGTGGAACGACAGCACCAAACCGCGCTCTTCGATGGCGCGATAGACCTTCATATAGCGGTTGTCATTGACCGCGAGGTTGTTGCGAACGGTCGTCACCATGAAGCCGCCGACGTGCTTGCGGTGGCCGAACTCCTCCACCGTTCGCAGGCACGCATCGGGATCGGAGAACGGCATCGTCAGCATCGAGAAGAAGCGGCCGCTCGACTCCGGCAGCACCTTCTCTGTGAGCCAGCGGTTGTAGGCCCAGCACAGCTCGACCTCCATCTCGGTCTGCGGGTGCAGGCCGATGGAAAGCATGCCGGTCGGGAACAGGCAGGAGTAGTCGACGCTCATGGCGTCCATCCAGCGGTGGCCGAGTTCGACGTCGCGGAAGTTGCCGTCCGGCGTTTTCTCCGTGCCGCGCAGCGGATAGCGCGTCACGCGTCCGCCCATGTCCTGATAGCCCATCGTGATCGGCGTGATGGCGCCACGGCCCCGGGTTTTGGTGGTGCCCGACATGGCGAGCTGCTTGAAGACGTCATTCTCCATGAATGGCAGAATTTCGTTGAAGTGCTCGTTCTCGTAGTGGTGCGCGTCCACGTCGACGATCAGCATGTCGTCGAACTTGCGCTGCACCGCCTGCTTGCGGGCGTGGGCCAGCAGCTGGCTGGTGTTCAACTCTTCGACGGTGACGCGTCGGCCGCGATCAGCGATCAAGTCCATGACGTCTCTCCTGGCAATCCTGCCCTGACGAATCCGTTTTGTCCGACGAAACGCCGATCAGCGCCCCGTCCAGCTCTGCCACATTCCGAGTTCAAACACTGCGAGATTACCGGCGCGCAACAACCCGCTCGCCGTCACCATGACCGCGGTCGGGCTCACCACCTGGCCTTCCGCGATCGGCGTGTATTTGGCGCCGTTTTCCGCTTGAACGGCATAGATCCGGCACAGCGTGCCCATCAGCGCCTGCATGGCTTCCATCGACAGCGCGTCGTCGCTTTTCGCGAACGCCTGCTCGATCTCGTTCGCGAGCCGGATCGCGTCGGCCGAAACGCCGGTCTGGGCGACAGCGCGCGGCTTGGCAGCGGCCGGCTTGGCGATTGCCGGTTTCGCCGGAGCCGGTTTCACGGCGGCGCGCCCGCTGGATGCGGGACGGCGCGCAGCCTTGGCAACCGCGGCCTTACGCGACGACATAGAGCTCATCCCCCTTTTCCAGGAGCTGGTACTTCCGCAGCTTCATCTTGCGGTCGGAAACGCACTCGCCGGTCGTCATGTCGTATTCCATGCCGTGCCAGGGGCAGACGAAGTGCATCTCGGTCTCGGAGAAGTAGAGGCCTTGCGAGGTCTTGTCGGGGCGCAGGCGCTCCTCGACCTTGGCGATGGTCAGGCCCTCGCAGGCCGGACCGCCCTGATGCAGGCAGAAATTGCTGTAGGCGTAGAACTGCCCTTCGTGGCGGAACACGCCGATCTCATGCTCACCAAGGAACACGATGCGGCGGTCACCGTCGTTGAATTCCGAGAGCTTCGCTACGAACTTTTCGGCCATGCTGATGAAGACCTTCCTTGCCGGCCGCCGATCGTCGGCGAACCGCTCCCTGTATTGGCTCTTAACTGCGAATTTGCCAGCTCCGGGGTGTGAAAGCAACCGACGGCCGCCCACTCGAGCGATACCCAAAACGCATTCCTGGACCGCGATCGCGGTGCTATAAAGGCCGGAAATCCGATGTCGCGCCGCGGGAGGCCGGAAACCATGTCCAACGCCAGAATCAACGGGCTGCGCAGCATCGAGCTGGGGGTTCCCGATCTCCAGGCGTCAGCCGACTTCTATCGCAAGGTCTGGGCCCTGGAGGACGTGGCAACCGAGGGCGACTCGTTCCACCTGCGCGGCACCGGCACCGACCATCACGTTGTCACCCTGCGGCAGCGGCCCAAGGCCGGGTTGCTGGGCGTGCATTTCTCGGCCGCCGACCGCGCGACCGTCGATGCGCTGCACGGCCACGCCAAAAGCCTCGGCGCCAACATCGAAAGCGCTCCGGCCGTGCTGCCGGCCAGCGCCGGCGGCGGCTATGGCTTCCGGGTCAGCACCCCCGAAGGCCATCCGCTCTGCATCTCGGCGGACGTGAAACAGCATGCCGAGGCGATCGACGACCGCTCGCGGCCGACCAAGCTCACCCATGTCGTGCTCAACAGCGCCGACGTGCCGAATCAGACCGCGTTCTTTCTCGACGTGCTCGGCTTCAAGTGGAGCGACAGCACGCAGATGATGGATTTCGTGCGCTGCTGCTCCGACCACCACAGCATCGCGTTCGCGCGCGGCAATGGGCCCGGCCTCAATCACATGGCCTACGAGATGCCGAACATCGACGGCTTGATGCGCGGCGCCGGGCGGTTGCAGAAGAACGGTTTCAAGATCGAGTGGGGCGTCGGCCGGCACGGCCCGGGCAACAACGTGTTCTCCTATTTCGTCGAGCCGAACGGCTTCGTCACCGAGTACACCACCGAGGTCGATCAGGTCGACGACAGCTACGTCTCGCACGATGCGAAATATTGGGCCGACCTCAACATCTGGCCCTGCCGCTGGAACATGGCCGGTCCGCCCTCCGAGCGCGCGCGCGCCGCGATGTCCGGAAAGCTCGTCGAGGAAACCAACGAGCGTTGCGAGCAGGTGATGGCGCGGGCGCTCGGCCGCTGAACCGGCCGAGACGGAGCGCATCGCATGATCACAGCAGTGTTGCGCTCAGCGTGCATGCTGGCGCTGATCGCGGCCACTCCCGCCGGCGCGCAGCAGTATCCATCGCGCTCGGTCGAGATCATCGTGCCGTTCGCCCCCGGCGGCGGCAACGATGTGCTGGCGCGCATCATCGGCGAGGGCTTGGGCAGGCGCCTGGGACAGTCGTTCGTGCCGCTCAATCGCCCCGGCGCCAACACCAACACCGGCACGCTGCAGGCCGTGAAGGCCGCGCCCGACGGCCATACGCTGTTGATCAGCAGCGTCGGGCTCGCCGCCAATCCATTGCTGTACAAGCGGCTGCCGTTCAACACGCTCAACGATCTTGCGCCGATCACGCTGATTGCCAGTTCGCCCACGATCCTGGTCGTGCCGACGGCGCTGCCGGTGAGCACGCTGGCGGAGTTCGTCGCCTATCTGAAGGCGCGGCCGGGTGAGACCAACTACGCCTCCTATGGCGTCGGTTCGAGCCCGCATCTGGCGACCGAGCTGTTCCTGTCGATGACCGGCACCAAGGCGGTTCACGTGCCCTATCCCGGCGGCGGTCCGGCGGCCGTCGGCGTCATGGGCAACAACGTGCAGATGCTGTTCTCCAGCATCTTGCCGGTGCTCGGGCTGGTTCGCGGCGGCCAGCTCAAGCCGCTCGCGATCGCATCCGATCGGCGCTGGCCGCTGCTGCCCGACGTGCCGACGTTCGCCGAAGGCGGCGTCGATTATCGCTTCAGCACCTGGTTCGGGCTGCTCGCGCCCGCAAAGACGCCCGAGAGCATCATCGCGACGTTGCATCGGCACACGGTCGATACGCTGCAGGAGCCGACGGTGCGTGCACGCGTCCTCGATCAGGGCGGCGAGGTGATCGCCAACACGCCCGCCGAATTCCACGTTTTCATCAAGGGCGAGATGGAGCGTCTTGGCGCCGTCATCCGCAACTCCGGCATTCAATTGGATTGACAATCTCACCACATCATCGCCGGGCTTGTCCCGGCGATCCCGATGAGTTGAGCACAGTGCCACATGAATCGAGATGGCCGGGACAAGCCCGGCCATGACAGTAGAAAGGACACGGGGGAGAAGCATGGTTGAGCTCAACGGCAAGACGCTGACCGGCCGGATCGCGGCCGATCGCATCCGCATGACCTCGACGCCGAAGCCGCCGGCGGGGGCGGTGGGCCGTTTCATCGCGTTTGGCGAATGCACCAGCCTAATTTCCGATGTGATGGACGAGCTTGGCATTCCGGAGGGCGTGATCGGCGCATCGACGCTGCGGCCGACTCTCCCGGGCAAGATGGTGGTGGGGCCGGCGCTCACCGTGCGCAACATCGCGCAGCGGGTCGATCCGCTGGCCGCGGCCGGGAAGAACGTGAACAAGATGGCCGAGTTCGAGGCGCACAATCTCGCCGAGGACGGCGACGTGCTGGTGATCTCCGGTCTCGCCGGCGTGTCCAACATGGGCGGCATTTCGGCGCTCACCGGTCAGCGGCAGGGCGAGCGCGGCGCCATCGTCATGGGCGGCGTGCGCGACGTGCGGCATTCGCGCTCGATCGATTATCCGGTGTGGGCGAGCGAGATCACGCCGGCCACCGGCAAGTGGCGGCTGGAGACGGTGGAGATCAACGGCGAAATTCAAATGGGACAGGTGCGGGTCAATCCAGGCGACCTTGTGGTCGCCGACGACACCGGCGTCTGCTTCATCCCGCGCGCCGATATCATGAAGGTGCTGGAGCTGTGCGAGAAGAAGAAGAACGCGGAAGACAGCCGCATCGGCTCGATCCAGGACGGCGTCCCGGTGCCGGTGTTCTACGGGAAGGGATAAGCGGCTGCTAAGGCGTCGCGCTACTCCGTCGGCTGGATGTTCGCCTTCTTGCCGACCTCGGTCCACTTGTCGATCTCGGCCCGCACGAATTTCGCAAACACCGCCGGCGTGCTGCCGACCGGCTCGGCGCCTTCGCCGGACAGGCGCTGCCTGGTTTCCGGCGCGGCGAGCATCTGTGCGGCCTCGGCGTGCAGGCGCGTGATGATGGCGTCCGGCGTGCCGGCCGGTGCGAACAGCCCGAACCAGTTCAGCACCTCGTAGCCGGTGTGGCCGGCCTCCGACATCGACGGCACGTTCGGCAACGCCGGCGACCGCTGGAGCGATGTCACGGCGAGCGCGCGCAGCTTGCCGGCTTCGATATGCGGCTTGGCCGAGGGCACATTGGACACCATCGAGGCGACGTGTCCCGCGAGCGTGTCCTGCATCGCCGGACCGACGCCCTTGTAGGGCACGTGCGTGACCTCGATGCCGGTCATGGTCTTCAACAGCTCCATCGACAGATGAAGATTGCTGCCGACGCCGGCGGAGCCATAGGTGATCGTGTTCGGCTTCGCCTTCGCGGCGGCGATGTAGTCAGCCAGCGTGTTCATCGGCTGCGAGGGATGAACCACCAGCACGTTCGCCACGGTGGTCATCTGCGTGACCGGCGTGAGGTCGCGCAACACATCGTAGGGCAGCTTCTTGTATACGATGTGGCTGATGGTGATGGTGCCGGCGCCGAGCAGCAGCGTGTAGCCGTCGTTCGGCGAGCGCACCGCGGCTTCGATGCCGATCTGATTGCCCGCGCCGCCGCGGTTCTCGACGTAGAACTGCTGGCCCATGGTCTTGCTGAGGTGCGTCGCCAGCATGCGCGCGATGGTGTCGGCGCTGCCGCCGGGCGCGGTCGGCACGATGATGCGCACCGGCTTGGAGGGATAGCCCTGCGCCAGGACGTCGCCCGCGAGCAGGCAGATCACCGCAACGCCGGTGAGCACGGCTTTCATCATCGCGACCTCCCTCGGCGCTCTTTGCGTTCGGCGCCGACGCTACATTACTCCGGCTGGATGGGAGCCGCACCGGCGATGTTGAGCCTTCTGCCGGTTGGCTCGGTGCCGCCGGCGCCCGCCGCGGCGATTTACTGAGAGGTCCCGCCGATGATCGAGATCACGGTCGACGACGGCAGTTGCTTGGCCGAGGTGTGCAGCGCCATCAATTGCTTGATGAGCTCCAGCACCTGCAGGCTGCGGCCCGCCAGCGCCGGCTCCGACGGAATCGCATAGGTGGTTCCATCGTATTGCACCGACAGGAACGAGCCCGGGCCCGGGTTGGTCTCCAGCCGGAAGAGATTCTCGCAATAGTACGGCCGGACGTCGCGTTCGCGTCGCCCGCCCAGCCGCACCATGTCGGTCTTCTCCTGACGCCGGCCGCCGTTCTCGAACGGGTCGCAATCCTCGGGCGGAAATGAGCCGTAGTGCAGCGAGGTCTTGGTCTGGGCGACCCGCGACTGCCCGGCCTCGGGAGTGAGATGCTGGCGCGTGATCTCGCCGAGGTAGTACAGGATGCCCTCGACCGAACGCGTCTGAAATCGGAACGTCACGTGCCGGTTCCGGAAGCGGTGGACCGGGAATAGCTCGTCCTCGGAAGCGCCTGCCGCCGCGGCGCCTTCCTGCAACCGTGCGATGCGTTGCAGCACCGCGTCGGACAGTTTGACGCCTTGGAATGACGACGTTCCCTCTTCGGGCAAGCCCTGCCGGCGGCTTGCCGGGCCGCAAAGCCCGGCGTCGGCCGCTGCGGCGGTAGTGGATCGCTGGCCGCTCGCGGGCCGCGCACCGGTGGTCTGGCTGGGCCGGAAATGGCCGCAATAAATCTCGTCTTCGGGCGCACCCAGCCAGACCGGCTTGTTGCGCCCCCGCAGCGCGAAGCAAAACCGATAGCGGCTGGTGCGTCGCTGCAGCCGGTAGTTCTGACCATCCGAGCGGATGTCCAATCCGGCAGCGGAGACCTTGGAATAGGCCTCGACCATCTTTGCGGTGTCGGAGGCATTCAAGGGTTCGTGGACCGACGAAATCGGCGGTCCGTATGGCACGCTGTCGCTGGCCCGCTCGGTGCTCAATCCGGATCCCAGCAGATAGTCGGCGAGGGCCTTGAACTGGCCGATCTGCAACTCGTTTCGCACGGCGTTATGGAAGGTGAAGCGATCGCAGGTCGGGCTGTCGGTGGAAATCACCTCGATCTTCGCGATGAAGAGATCCATCAGCAGCTGCTGCGGATAGCCCTGCTGGACGTAGTAGTCGATGATCTGGTGCGACACCGGCGTCAGAATGCCCTGGTAGAACTCCTGGGTGTCGAGCACCGGCACGGTGAAGGTCGGGCCGCCGCTCATGCTGGCGGTGGCGCCGCCGGTGCCGGTGACCAAGCGAGCCAGCGCGGCGTTGGTGTTGGCCGGGATGATGCTGAATGGGTTCAGGTAGGGCGTCTGATGCGTGTTGGTATAGCCGCCCGACACGCTGGCGTTGGCACTGGCAGTGCCGGTGATCGACTGCAGGCTGGTGAATTGCATCGGCCTGCGCAGGCTCGCGCGGATAACATTCAGCAGCAGCGCCTGCTGTGTCGCCTGCTCGGCCTGGAGATTGTATTCCACGGCGCGGCCGGAAAATTGGTCGACGATCGCGCAACCGGCGAGCACAAACGAAGCGATTCCGAGGACCGCCGCAGCCGTGAGGGTTCCGCGCCGACGCCCCATGGGGCCTCCAGGTTCCGACCGCACTCGCTGGTTCGGGGGTTGCAGGACGATGATGGATCGCGGGCAACTAGAGAGGAAGCGTTCCGGAATTGGCACTGTGAAGTGTGTGAATGGCGTGGATAGATCGGTCTGGAACGACGAAATCCCCGATATCCCCTTCAGCGCAATTGGGCCGGACCGCCTGGCGGCCGCTCGGCCGGCACGCCGGGGGTCTATTGACACATCTGCCGCCGCCCAACTTGATGTGCGGAGCTTGAAAGGTCAGCGGAGCGGCGAATGATCATCGATTTTCAGCAGCACTACACACCCCCGGAGCTGATGAAGGGCGATCCGAAGTCGCTGACCGCGCAGGTGGACGATCGCGGCAATCCGAACTACCTGCTCAACCCCCAGCTTGCCGACCTCGACAACCACGTCCGGATGATGGATCACGCCGGCATCGACATGGGCGTGCTGTCCTGCGGCGTTGGCTTCGACCAGCCGGACCTCGCGGTCTGCCGGCAGATCAACGACCGCATGGCCCAGGCCGAGAAGGATCATCCCGGCCGCTTCGTCGGGCTCGCCCACGTGCCGGCGCTCAAGCCGGACGAGATGAGGGCGGAGCTGAAGCGCTGCTCAGTCGACCTCGGATTCCCCGGCGTGGTCATCGCCTCGGAGATGCAGGACCAGGCGCTCGACCATGAATCGCTCAAGCCGTTCTGGAAGGCGTGCAGCGATCTGGGGCTGTACGTGTTCATCCATCCGCTGGCGAAAGTCATCAACTGGAACCGGATGGACGCCGACGACCTGGGCCGCATGTTCGGCTGGGAGTTCTCGCTGATCATCGCGACCATCCGCCTGATCAACTCCGGCCTGCTCGACGAGCTGCCGGATTTGAAAATCCACTTCTCGCATTTCTCCGGCGGCATCGGCCGCTACCGCGGTCGGTACAACGGCTTCCAGCAGCGCACCAAGTGGGGCACCTCGCAGATCAAGGGTCACAACCGCCGGCCCAAGCTCGAGGTCGATCATTATCTCAACAACCGTCTCTACTACGATTGCGCCGGCTGGGCCGGCCCCGATCCATGCGGACCGCTCGGCGCCGACTGGGTCAAGTTCGGCCTTCAGGAGCTCGCGCTGTCGCAATGCGTGTTCGCCACCGACTATCCGCAGGCGATCCGCGATCCGAACGAGGTGCGGAGCTATGTCGAGGCGGTGGAGCAGCTCGATCCCAACGCCAACGCGCTGGTGCACGGGCTCAACGCCGAGAAGCTCATTCCGAACATCAAAGAGCGCGTGGCGAAGCGAAAAGCGTAGGGAACGTGACGTCATGACGACGGTAATTGCGTTGCTTGCCTAAGCGGACAGAAGCTGACGTCATGGCCAAATCATCACATCGCACCGCAGCCGCGCCATCGACCGTGGTGACGCCGCTGTCCGGTTATCACCTGCTGGCCGATCACCTCCTCAACAAGGGCACCGCCTTCACCGACGACGAGCGCGACGCCTTTGAATTGCATGGTTTGCTGCCGCCGCGGGTCGCGACGTTGGACGAGCAGGTCTCGCGCCGTTTGCAGGCGTTGCGCGGCTTCAGCACCGATCTGGAACGCTACGCCTTTCTGCGCGATCTCCAGGACACCAACGAGACCGTGTTTCACGCGCTGGTGGCGCAGAACATCGAAGAGCTGCTGCCGATCGTCTACACGCCGACGGTGGGCGCGGGCTGCCAGACTTTCAGCCGGCTGTTCCGCAAGCCGCGCGGCCTGTTCCTGAGCTGCCCCCAGCGCGCCCGGATGCGGCAGATCCTCGCCAATCCGCAATTCGACCGGACCGAAGTCATCGTCGTCACCGACGGCGAGCGCATTCTCGGGCTCGGCGACCAGGGCGCGGGCGGCATGGGCATTCCGATCGGCAAGCTTGCGCTCTACACCGCCTGCGGCGGCATCGCGCCGGACACCGTGCTGCCGGTCATCCTCGATGTCGGCACCGACAATCCGGAGGTCCTGGCCGATCCGCTCTACGTCGGATGGCGTTACGCCCGCGTTCGCGGTCCCGAGTACGACGACTTCATCGAAGAGTTCGTCAGCGCCGTGGCCGAGCGCTGGCCGCACGTGCTGCTGCAATGGGAGGACTTCGCCAAGGGCAACGCCACGCGGCTGCTCGATTGCTATCGCGACCGGCTGTGCACGTTCAACGACGACATCCAGGGCACCGCCGCGGTGGCGACCGGGACGCTGCTCTCGGCGATCCAGGTGACCGGCGTGCCGCTCGCCGAGCAGCGCATCGCCGTGCTGGGCGCGGGTTCGGCCGGCTGCGGCATCGCCGGCCTGCTGCTCGAGGCGATGACGGACACCGGCATGAGCCCCGCCGAGGCGGCGAAGCGGTTCTTCATGGTCGACCGCGAGGGTTTGCTGACCGAAGGCATGATTGGGCTGGCGTCGTTCCAGCAGCCGTTCGTGCAGTCTCGTTCAGCGGTCGCCGGTTGGACGCTCGACCGGCCGGATCTCATTTCTCTGCTCGACGTCGTGCGCAACGCCAAGCCGACGGCGTTGATCGGCGTCTCGGGCCAGCCCGGCGCTTTTTCGGAAGCGGTCGTGCGGGCGATGGCGCGGATCAACCAGCGGCCGGTGATCTTTCCGCTGTCCAATCCGACCTCGCGCGCCGAAGCCACGCCGCTCGATCTCGAAGCCTGGAGCGACGGTCGCGCCATCATCGGCACCGGCAGCCCGTTTCCGCCGCTCATCCGGGGTGGCGCCAAATTCAAGGTTGATCAGACCAACAACTCCTACATCTTCCCCGGCGTGGGACTGGGCGCGATTGCGGTGCAGGCGCCGCGCGTCACCGAGACCATGTTCATGGCGGCGGCGAAGGCGCTGGCGCAGATGTCGCCGGCGCGCGGCGATCCGCACGCCAACCTGCTGCCGCCGGTGACCGCGCTACGTGAGGTTGCAATCGCGGTGGCCATCGCGGTCGCCCGGCAGGCGCACCGCGAAGGTCTCGCACCGCACGTCGCCGAGCATGACATGGAAGATGCCATTCATGCCAAGATGTGGACCCCGCAATATCATCCGTATCGCCGCAGCAACACAGGTTAAGCACTCAAATGCCAGTCATCGATATCCATCATCACATCGTTCCGCCGTTCTACGCCAAGCTCGGCAACTTCGAAGCGCGCAATCCGGCGAACGCACGACAGGTTCTCGATTGGACCCCGACCCGATCGATCGAGGACATGGACAAGACCGGGATCGGAAGCGCGGTGACATCGCTCTCGACGCCGGGGGTTTGGTTCGGCGATGCGGCGCAGGCGCGGCGTCTGGCGCGCGAGTGCAACGAATTCGCGGCGGGCTGAGCCTTCCGGATGTGCTCAAGCGCCTGCACGGTCTCGGCGTCTATCCGGACTTGGTCAATCTCGGTACGCCGCAGGCCCTGGCGCAGTTCATCCGCCAGGACTCCGCGTTGATGGAGAGCATCGTCAAGGCGGCGGGCGTCAAGTCCGACGGACAATCCGCGAATTGAACGAGGTGCGCCGGCTCATTCGAGCTTCAAGTTCGCGTCGCGGATGATCTTGCCGAAGCGCTCGGTCTCGCTCCTGAGGAACGCGGCGAACTGCTCCGGCGGCGTGATCATCGATTCGAACAGGTAGGGTGTCAGGAACCGCTGCCGGAAAGCGGGATCGTCGAAAATCCTGCGCGTGGCGTCGTTGATCCTGGCGACGATCGGCGCCGGCGTGCCGCCGGTGGCGTACAGCGCGAACCACGAGCGCGACTCGAAACCCGGCAAACCTGCTTCGGCGACGGTCGGCATGTCGGGCAGCTCCGCAAGACGATGGCTCGAGCCGATCGCCAGCATCTTGATCTGGCCGGCGCGATAGGCCGGCAGCGCCGAGCTGACGCTGATGAACATCATCGGGATGTGGCCGCCGATCACGTCGGTCAGCGCCGGTGTCGCGCCCTTGTACTGCACCGCGACGAATTTCACGCCCGCCATGCTTTGGAACATCTCCATGTTGACATGGCCCGAGGAGAGATGCCCGAACGCGCCGTAGTTCAACTGGCCGGGCCTGCTCTTACCGAGCGCGACCAGTTCGCGCACGCTGTTGGCCGGCAGCGAAGGATGCGCGATCAGCGCCTGATGGATGCCGACCAGCGCGGTGACCGGCGCAAAATCCTTCAGCGGGTCGTAGCTCATCTTGCCGTAGAGGTGCGGGAAGATCACCAGCGGCGCTTCGGCGACCACCATCAGCATGTGGCCGTCGGGCGGCGCCTTGGCGACATACTCCATCGCCGGGACGTGGTTGGCGCCGGCCCGGTTCTCGACCAGGACCTGCTGGCCCCACATTTCGGTGAGGCGTTGCGCCAGCGCGCGGGCGGTGGTGTCGGTGACGCCGCCGGGCGACGTCGGCACCACGATGCGCACCGGCTTCGACGGAAAATCCTGCGCTGCCGCGATCCCGGTCTGCGTCAGCACGGCCAGCGCAATGAGCCATCGTTTCATCGGCAGCCTCCGGTTGCCGAGTATCGCGCTTTTTTCCGCGCTTGCCTACGCTTGACCGGTGCGGCGCGCTGCGGCCTTATCCCGGCCGGTGTCGGTGGAGGTGAGCCTTGAAAGCCATTGTGATCCGTGAGTTCGGCCCGCCGGGCGTGATGAGGCTGGAAGAGGTGCCGACGCCCGAGCCTGGCCCCGGCGAGGTGCTGCTCAAGGTCCATGCCGTCTCGGTGAACCGCACGCTGGATACGCGAGTGCGCGCGGGCAAATACGCGCGGCCGGTGACGCTGCCGCTGGTGCCCGGCGTCGATCCGTCGGGCGTGATCGTCAAGCTCGGCGAGGGCGTGACGCATCGCAAGGTCGGCGACCGGGTGACGGTCGCGCTGCGGCTCGGAAGCCAGAATTCCGGCGCGGACGCGCTCAGGCTGCTCGGCGTGCACGCCTGGGGCGGTTATGCGGAGTACGTCCGCGCGATCGCGGCGAACACCACGATTGTTCCCGACAACGTGGATTTTCCGGTGGCGACAGTGGTGACGCGTCACGCGCCGATGGCGTTCCACATGTTGCAGGACCACGCCCGGATTGAACCAGGCGAATGGGTGCTGGTGATGGGCGCGGCGGGCGGGCTCGGCAGCGCCGGCGTGCAGGTGGCGAAGTATCTCGGCGCCAAGGTGATCGCAGCCGCCGGCAGCGATGAGCGTGTCAAGGTCGGGCTCGATCTCGGCGCCGATGCCGGCGTGAACTACCGCACGCAGGACCTCACCGTTGAGGCGGCGCGCATCACCGAGGGCAAGGGCGTCAACGTGGTGTTCGAGAACATCGGCGATCCCGAGACGTTTCCCAAGGCGTTCGCCGCTCTCGCGCGGCGCGGCCGGTTGGTCACGGCGGGCGGGCACGGCGGCGGGATTGTGCCGCTCGACGTCAACAAGCTCTATCTCAACCAGATCACGATCATGGGCAGGACCGGTGAAACGGAGAGCGGTGCCGCGGTGAGCCTGAAAATGGCGTCGGAGGGTAAGTTCAAGGCGCTGATCGATTGCGTGCTGCCGCTCTCCGAAGCGGTACGCGCGCACGAGATCGTCGAAGGCCGCGGCGGCATCGGCAAGGTGATCCTCGATCCGACGCGTCTGTCCTGAAGGAGCGAGCGATGGCCGATCTGCGGACGATCCGAACCGACGTGGTCGGCAGCCTGCTGCGGCCCGACGCGGTGAAACAGGCACGCGTGCGCTTCGACGAGGGCAAGCTGGACGCGGCGGGGTTGCGCGCGATCGAAGACGAAGCGATCCGCGATGCGGTGCGGCTGCAGGAAAATCTCGGCCTCGACGTCATCAGCGACGGCGAGATGCGCCGGATCAACTTCCAGGACAGTTTTGGCGCGGCGGTCGAAGGCTATGACGCCGGCGGCACGACGATGCACGCCTACGAGAAGCGGGTCGAAGGCGGCGCCGCGTTGCAGCGCTGGGAGGTTCCGGTCACGCACAAGGGCCCGCCGATCTCGCACCGCCGCCCGGCGGTGTCGCGGCTGCGGCTCGCACGCAACGTGCCGCTGGAGGAATACAAGTTCATCGCCAAGCACGCCAAGGCGCCGGCCAAGGTGTCGCTGATCGGTCCCGACCGCATCAGCCAGCGCTTCGACCACGAGAACTCCAAGGCGGTCTACCGGGACATGGATGCGTTCATGGCCGACGTGGTGGCGATCGAGCGCGAGATCATCAAGAGCCTCGTCGACGCCGGCTGCCGCTACGTGCATATCGACGCGCCGGGCTACACGGCTTACGTCGACGACCCTTCGATGGCGCAGATGCGGGCGCGCGGCGAGGACCCGGCGGGGAATTTCTCCCGCTCGCTGAAGGCGGATGCGGCGGTGATCGCCAATTTTCCTGGCGTGACGTTCGGCATTCATCTCTGCCGCGGCAACCAGCGCAGCATGTGGCACCGCGAGGGCAGCTACGACGCCATCGCCGAGCGGCTGTTCACCGAACTGCCGCACCACCGCTTCCTGCTCGAATACGACAGCCCGCGCGCCGGCGGTTTTGATTCGCTCCGCTTCATGCCCAAGGGCAAGGTGGCGGTGCTGGGCCTCGTGAGCACCAAGGTGCCGGAGATGGAAAGCATCGACGCGCTCAATCGCCGCATCGACGAGGCAGCGAAATACATCCCGCTCGACCAACTTGCGATCAGCCCGCAGTGCGGCTTCGCCTCCGACGTGATCGGCAATCTGATCAGCGCCGATGACCAGAAGCGCAAGCTGGAGCTGGTGGTGGAGACGGCGCGGCAGGTGTGGGGCGGCCGCTAAGCGCACGCGGCTCGCGCCACGTCGTCATGCCCGGCCTTGTGCCGGGCATCCACGCCTTTCTTCTTTCCAGTTAAAGGTTAAGACGTGGATGGCCGGGACAAGCCCGGCCATGACGTGGAGAGAGCGGAGCCAACCCAACCCACCCCTTGTAATAGCGAAACCAATTATCCTCGACATGTTCCGAAAGGAATGGCCTGCCGCAGATGGCGATCGGCGGCAGGCCGCTGGCGATCGGATCGTACCCACCCTGAGCAGTTTGTGGCTGCCCCGTAGCGTGATCGCGCCAGCACCT
>CAMDEB010000063.1 GCA_945893085.1 Rhodoplanes serenus
GAGAGCCGACTCCCGATCGTCTCCCTGAGATCGGCCACGTCACTCCCAAAAGGGATTGATCGCTGGCGCTGCCCTATTACATAGCGGTAAGCGTGTGGCGATCATTTCGGTGCGTTGTGCGGCACACGCATGTGACAAGGTGCCGGAAAGGCTTTATTTGGGCTTTGTTTATCATTTGGGCTTTGCTCATCGCAGTTTCTGGCGAGACAGCTACTCTTTTCCAGTCGCCCTAGTAGAGCTCCGACGCTAGGTGTTCTTTCTATTAATCACAACACCCTATTGCTCTCCTTCACCTTCTCCGCCTCGACATAAACCTGCGCGCCCATGTCGACGAACTTCTTCGACATCTCGGCCATGCCGACCTCCTTGTCATTGAGCGTCGCGGCGTAATCCCTCACATCCTGCGTGATCTTCATTGAGCAGAACTTCGGCCCGCACATCGAGCAGAAGTGCGCGACCTTGTGCGCCTCCTTGGGCAGCGTCTCGTCGTGGTAGCTGCGCGCGGTGTCGGGATCGAGGCCGAGGTTGAACTGGTCGACCCAGCGGAAGTCGAAGCGCGCGCGGCTCAGCGCGTCGTCGCGGAGCTGCGCCGCCGGGTGGCCCTTGGCGAGGTCGGAGGCGTGCGCCGCGATCTTGTAGGTGATGACGCCGGTCTTGACGTCGTCGCGGTTCGGCAGGCCGAGGTGCTCCTTCGGCGTGACGTAGCAGAGCATGGCGCAGCCGAACCAGCCGATCATCGCAGCTCCAATGCCCGAGGTGATGTGGTCGTAGCCCGGCGCGATGTCGGTGGTCAGCGGCCCCAAGGTGTAGAACGGCGCCTCGCCGCACTCCTTGAGCTGCTTGTCCATGTTGATCTTGATCTTGTGCAGCGGCACGTGGCCGGGGCCTTCGATCATCACCTGGCAACCCTTCTTCCAGGCGATCTGGGTGAGCTCGCCCAAGGTCTCGAGCTCGGCGAATTGCGCGCGGTCGTTGGCGTCGGCGATCGAGCCGGGGCGCAATCCGTCGCCCAGCGAGAACGACACGTCGTACTTGCGCATCAGGTCGCAGATTTCCTCGAAGCGCTCGTAGAGGAAGCTCTCCTTGTGGTGCGCCAGGCACCACTTCGCCATGATCGAGCCGCCGCGCGAGACGATGCCGGTGACGCGGTTGGCGGTCAGCGGCACGTAGGGCAGGCGGACGCCGGCGTGGATGGTGAAATAATCGACGCCCTGCTCGGCCTGCTCGATCAGCGTGTCCTTGTAGATCTCCCAGGTCAGCTTGACCGGATCGCCGTCGCACTTCTCCAGCGCCTGGTAGATCGGCACGGTGCCGATCGGGATCGGCGCGTTGCGGATGATCCATTCGCGGGTGTTGTGGATGTTGCGGCCGGTGGAGAGGTCCATCACCGTGTCGGCGCCCCAGCGGATCGCCCACACCATCTTCTCGACCTCTTCTTCAACGGAAGATGTCACCGCCGAGTTGCCGATGTTGGCGTTGATCTTGGTCAAAAAATTGCGGCCGATGATCATCGGCTCGAGCTCGGCGTGGTTGATGTTGGAGGGGATGATGGCGCGGCCGCGCGCGATCTCCGAGCGCACGAACTCCGGGGTGATGAACAGCGGCACCTCGGCGCCGAAGCTCTCGCCGTCCGCGCGCGCGGCTTCGGCGCGGTCGAGCTGCGTCTTGCGGCCGAGGTTCTCGCGCTCGGCGACGTAGATCATTTCCTTGGTGACGATGCCCAAGCGGGCCCATTCGAGCTGGGTCACCGGCTTGCCCGGCAGGCCGCGAAGCGGCCTGTGAATCGTAGGAAACGCGCGCGCCAGGTGCTTGCCGCTGACGTTGCCGTTGTCGACCGGCTTGATCGGCCGGCCTTCGTACTCTTCCACGCCGCCGCGCTGCTTCACCCATTCGATGCGGGCGCGGGACAGGCCCTTCTCGACGTCGATCGTCACATCCGGATCGGTGTAGGCGCCGGCGGTGTCGTACACCGGCAGCGGCGGCTCGCCGGAGCTCGCCTCGAGCGTGATCTCGCGCAGCGGCACCCGCAGGTCGGGCGCGCTCTCCGGCACCGAGTAGATCTTGCGCGACGCCGGCATCGGGCCGGTGGTGACCTTCGGTGCGGCGAAATCGGCTGTGGCGATCGGCTTGTTCATGGAATCTCTCTCCTGGTCCCGAGAGATCCGGTTGGTGTCGGCTTTGGGAAAAGTTCCCTTCGGGATCGACCCGTCGGATAGCTCCTGTCCCTTCGCCGGCATGACCCGGATCAGGTTCAAAGGGTCACCGCGGTTGCGGTTTCTCAGCCTCTTTCGAGACACCCCTCGGAACGCCGCTAATGTATGCCGATAACGGGGGGTGTCAACGCGTCCGGACCTCGCTCTCCGCGCAAGCGGGGAGAGGTGACGCAGGATCGTTCACTCCGCCTTGATGTTCGCCGCCTTGATGATCGGCCACCAGCGGTCGAGCTCGGCCTTGTGGAACGTGCCGAGCGCCTCCGGCTGAAGCTGCGCGGAGGACGGGATATCCTGGCCGAGGCCGACGATCCGCTGCTTCACGCCCGGATCGGCGAGCGCGTCGCGCACCGCCGTGTTCAGCTTGTCGAGGATCGGCTTCGGCGTGCCCTTCGGCGCCCACAGCCCATTCCAGAACGAGATATAGAGACCGGGCACGCCGCCCTCGTCGGTGGTCGGGATGTCGGGCGCGACCGGCGAGCGCTCCTTGGCCATCACCGCGAAGCCCTTGACGTTGCCGCTGCGGATATAGGGCAGCGCCTGCGACGCCTCGATGCCGAAGCGCAGGTCGACGTGGCCCGCGACGATGTCCTGCACCGCCGCCGCGCCGCCGCGATAGGGCGCCATCTGGAATTTGGTGCCGGTGGTCTGCTGGAAGTAGGCGGTGACGAGGCCCGACGCGCTGCCGGGGCCGAGCGTCGCCGAGGTCGCCTTGTCCGGGTTGGCCTTGAGCCAGGCGATCATGTCTTTCAGGTTGTCCGCCGGGAACGCCTTCTTCGCGATGATGAACAGCGGCGCGTCGGCCAGCAGCGCCACCGGCTCGAAGTCCTTCAGCACGTCGAACTGGATCGGATAGATCGCCGGCGCGCCGACGTTGCTGGTCCAGTTGCCCATCAGGATCGTGTAGCCGTCGGGCGCCGCGCGCGCGACACGGCCGACGCCGGTTGCGCCGCCGGCGCCGGAGATGTTCTCGATGATCACGGCTTGGCCGAGCGACTGCCGCATCTTGTCGATCAGCCCGCGCCCCAGCGTGTCGAGCGGGCCGCCGGCCGCGAACGGCACCACCATGGTGACCGGGCGCGACGGATATTGCTCTTGCGAAACCGCAGGGCCGGCGAACACCCCGAGCGCGATCATCAAAAGCAATTTCCGCATATCACTCCCCAAGTCTTCGCGTGTTGGTGCCGGACGATAGCACGGCGGCGCGCATTGTCCTGGAGAATGGCCGCGGAGGAAAGCCAGCGGAGGTTGAAACGCGTGCGCCGCTGCTATGCGGTTATGGCGCAGCCAGCTTCGTGACCAGCGCCCGCGCCGTGCCTTCGGCTTCGGCGATCACCCGCAGCGTGCTGGAATCGAACTCGATGCCGACCAGGCGCAGGCCGGTGAGGGCGGTCTCGGCGCGCACGCCGTCGCCTTGCTTCTGGAACTCGGCGATGGCGGCCTCGATGCTTTTCAGCGCGCTCGCCGCGAACGGCTTGAGGTCGGCGACGGCGTTCTCCGCCAGCGCCGCCTGCAACTGAGGCTTGGCGGCCTGCGCCGCGGCGCCGAGCAGGCCGAACGCCGCCTCCGATTCGACCGCGAGCTCGATCTCCGTCAGCCGCAGGATCTGCTGCGCGCGGTCGAGCACCGGCTTGCCCCAGATGTGGACGGTCGCTTCGGCGCCAAAGCCGAACCAGCTTTTCTTCTCGTGCGCCTTCACGCGCAGCGACATCAGCAGCCGGTCGCCGGAGGCCGCGACGTTGGCGCGCTGCACGGTGACCTCGACCGGCGCGCTCTTGTCGTCCGGGAAGGCCTTGCCCTTGAGCTGGGCTTCCAGGATGCGGTTGAGCTCGGTGAACGGCACGTCGATCGGCACCGCGATCGCGATCCTGCCCTGGTCCATCTGCGGCACGAATTCGAGTCGTGCCGGGAACGGGCAGTCGGGCTTGGTTTCGCTCGGTACCACGCGGGTTTCCGCCTGCACGCCGACGGTGAGGATCACCCAGTTCGGATCGATGCGCGGCTGCGCCGCGGCCAGCGCCCGCGTCGGTCGCAGTTCGAGCCAGAGGTTCGGCGCGCCGGGTCCCGCCGCGCCGAGCGGGATCGAGCGGCACATCCGCGCCCATTCGCGCCGCGCGGTCTGCTCCAGCGTCGGGTCGTTGCGCAACTGGTTCTGCAACGCCGCCATCTGCTCGTTGACGGCACGGTCGAGCAGCGGCTTCACCTCGTTCGAGACATTGAGCTTGATGCCGGCGATGGTCATGCCGCTTTCGGCGATCGCGACCTGGCCGGTGAGGTTGGGCTCGATCCGCCAGTTCGGCTGCAGCGCCGGCCGCACCAGCACCGTGACGTTGCCGCGGATGTCGGCGCGCTGGTCGAGCACGCGGGTGGTGAGGTTGGCCACGCCGCGGCCGAGCTCCTGGCCGAGGATGCCAGTGAGCGCGCCGGTGAGATTGCCGGCTTGGGTCGCAATCTGGCCGGTGGCGCGCAGCGAGCCGTTGAGCTGCGTGGTGATCGCGAGCGCCTCCGGCCGTCCGGCGACACCGAGCGGGCCGCGCGCGATGGTCCAGCCGATGTCGGCCTTGCTCAGCACGTCGCTCAGCGGATTATCGCGCTTGCCGGTGAGATTGCGTGGCGCGGCCGCATCCATGGTGTCGCGGATGGCGGTGAGCGCCACCGCGACCGGCGCCACCACCGACGAGGTGCGGGTGACCGGCGGCAGCGGCGGCAAAGCAGCCAGCGCCGGGCGCTTGTCGGTCGCCTTTTCGCCCGGAAAAAAGGCATCGAGCGCCCACAGCGTGGCGCCGAAGAACGCGGCGACGACCAGCCCGCCGATGATGATCTTGCGTGCGTGAACCATCGCCCCCGAATTTAGCGGGCGGGCGGCTTCCAATCCAGCGTTGTCGCGGGGTCGGGCTTCTCGCCCAAGGATTCGGCGAGCTTGCCGAACAGCCAGCGCGTGCCGTGCTCGCGGCTGCCGGCATCATCATACCCGTCCAGGTAGACGCCTTGCTCGGTCAGCTTGAACTGCGTGCCCGTGCCCTTGGACTTGAACTCGATGGTCGCGAGCGACACCGAGATGCGCCGGCCGTCGAGGCTCATGTCGTAGGTGTAGACGATGCGCTCATTCGGCACGATGTCCTGGTAGAGACACAGGAACGAACTCATCGGTCCGCCCTTCGGTCCGCCGTTCGAGGTCTCGCGGCCGCCGACGCGGAAGTCGAATTCGCGCGGGCCCTTCTCCCATTCGTCGGGGCCGGAAAACCATTTCGACTTGGCGGTCTCGTCGGCGAAGGCGTTGAACACCCGTGCCGGCGCGGCCTCGAAGCTGCGTTCGATCACGAAGGTGGCATGGACGGCGGAACGTTGCGTCATCACTCACTCCTGCTGTGTGTTCGATTGTTTGGCTATGCCTTGGTCATTTCGCGCTGCAGATACTTCTCGAGGTTGTCCAGTCCGATGCCGGTGCCATGCTCGCGTCCGGCAATGTCGTCGTAGCCGTCGAGGAAGACTCCTTGTTCGGTGAAAAGCAGCCGGGTGCCTTTGCCGGCGGGCTTGAACTCGATCGTGATCAGCGAGACCGAGATCTTCCGCGCGTCGAGGTGCATGTCGAAGCCGATGATGATGCGCTCATTCGGCACGATGTCCTGGTAGATGCCGTTGAAGACGTGAACGGTGCCGCCCTTGGGACCGTTGCGGTTGATCTCCCGCCCACCGACCCGGAAGTCGAGCTCGAACTCGATGGTTTCCCACTCGTCGTCGCACGCGCACCAGGTTTGTTTGGCCTCCTTGCTGGCAAAGGCCGCGAACACCCGCGCCGGCGCGGCGTCGTAGATGCGCTCGATGGTGAAGTTGCAGTGGACGACGGATCGTTCGGTCATCGCTTACTCCCGCTTGGCTCGTCCGGGTTCTCGGCGAGGAATTGTCCCAGCCGGTCGAGGCGGCGCTCCCAGCTCGCCCGCCGTTCGGCGATCCATTTCTCGGCGCCGCTCAGCGCCTTCGGCGCGATGCGGCAGGTGCGCACGCGTCCCACCTTTTCCGAGCGGACCAGGCCGCTCTGCTCCAGCACCGCGAGATGCTGCACCACCGCCGACAGCGACATGTCGAGGGGCTTCGCCAGTTCGCTGACGGAAGCCGGCCCGCGGCTGAGCCGCTCGACCATCACCCGCCGGGTCGGGTCGGCGAGCGCCTGGAAGGTCAGATCGAGCGGTTGTTGATAGTGAAGCATTCACTTAAGTATCATCGCAAGGAGTTCGTGGCAAGCGCCTTTCCACATCGTCATGGCCGGGCTTGTCGCCCGCAAGTCGGGTTCACCCGACTTGCGGCGCGTTGCTACGTGCGGAAGTCGGGCAGGCCCGACTTCCGATGCCATCCACGTCTTGGCAACAAACGAAGTAAGACGTGGATGCCCGGCACAAGGCCGGGCATGACGCGGGGAGAGAGCCGGGCCGTCGACTACGCGTTCGCGCGCGCCAGCAGCTCATCCAGCCGGTCGAAGCTGTCGTTCCAGCCTTCGCGGAAACCGGTGGCGATCGCGGCGTCGCGATCGGCCATCGAGTGCAGGCGGGTGTCGATGGTCAGCGTCGTATACCCGCCGGCCTCCTCGAAGGTCATCGTCACGGTCGCGCGCGGCGGGATGCCGGCGCCGCAGCCGATGCCGTCGGGGGTGCCGACATAGACGATCCGCTCGGGCGGGACGATCTCGCGATAGATACCGGTGCACGGATACATCGTGCCGTCCGGCCCGCGCATCTGCATGCGGAAGGCGCCGCCGACGCGCAGGTCGATCTCGCATCGGGTGTCGGAAAATCCCCGCGGCCCCCAGAAGTTCACCAGGTGCTTGGGATCGGTGAACATCTTGAACACCAGCTCGCGCGGCGCCTTGAACGTGCGGCTCAGCACGATGACGGGAGCGTCGTCGCGGATGGCGGTCATGGCCGTCGCCTTTCCAGCATGGCTCGGTCGCGCCAGGCGGATCGCCATGTTGCGATCCGCCATGTCGCCGAGGGCTGCCGGGTTATGACATCGGGCCGATGCGCGCAAGAGACATCTCCGTGACGACGGAGTGCGGACCCAGCAGATCAGGCGCTGACAATCGGCTTGAAGCCGCCCCAAAACATGCGCTTGGCGTCGAACGGCATCTTCGTCGGGTCCATCATCTTCGCCAGCCTGGGGTCCTTCATCACCTTGGCCATGACGCTGTCGCGCTGCGCGCGCGACTTGTAGACGATGTAGGAGAAGATCACGACCTCGCCGCGCTTGAGCTTGACGCTGCGCGGGAACGAGGTCCGTTTGCCGACCGACACGTCGTCGGCGACGCATTCCCTGACCTCGAGCGCGCCGTACTCGCGCCAGATCTTGGCGGCTTTCTGCGCCATGGTCTTGTAGGCCTTCAGCTTCTTCCTCGGCACCGGAACGACAAATCCATCGACGTAAGCCATTTCATCCTCCTTCGTTCTGAATCATGAAAACGTATGCACTCAAGCCTTCGCCGCAAGCCGTTCGAGCCGCTCCAGGCTCTGCGACCAGCCTTCCTTCATGCCTTGCAGCATCTGCCAGCCGATTTCCTGAATCGCGGTGCCGCGCGCGTGCACGGTCAGCGTGGTCTTGCCGCCGCGCTCCTCGAACGTGACGGCGGTGAGCGACTGCAGCAGCGGCTTGCCGGCGGCGTCCTCCGCCACGGCGAGGAACACCAGGCGCTCGTTCGGCACGATCTCGTGGAAGGTGCCCGACATCGGATAGACCGTGCCGTCGGGGCCTTTCATGTCGATATGGATCTTGCCGCCGGGCCGCACGTCGAGCTCGCAGCGCGGGTTGGTGAAGCCGCGCGGGCCCCACCACTGCGCCATGTGCTTGGGCTCGGTCCAAAGCTTGAACACCAGCGCGCGCGGTGCGTTCAAGGTGCGGGTAAGGGTGACTTCGACGGCTTCGTGCTTGGTGGCGGTTGCGGTGGTCATGGTTCACTCCCACTGTGATGCGCAAGATGCTCCTCGAGGCGATCGAAGGTGCTGTTCCAGCCTTCCTGATGTCCGTCGCATTCGTCGCCCGATTGGAACGGCGACTGGCGAAGCGTCATCAGCGTCTTTCCGCCCTGCTCGGCGAACGTCACCGTCACAAGATTTTCGATGCCGCGCTCGCCGTCGTCGTCCCACTTAAAGGTGAAAACGATCCGCTCGGGCGCGACGACCTCGCGGAACACGCCGCCATGCCAGAGGTCTTCGCCGGTTTCGGTCGATCGCAGGCATGCCCGCCAGGCAACGCCCGGCCGAACGTCCATTTCCAGATGCGTCGAGGGGTGGTGCTTGGGGCCCCACCAATGTTTCGCGTGCTGCGGATCGGTCCAGACCTTGAACACCAGTTCGCGCGGCGCATCGAACACGCGAGTGATGACGAGTTCACGTTGCGGGGGTCGCCTGGTGTCGATGGTGGCTGTCATCGGGCACTCCTTTACGGGTCTTTGAGACGGCGCACGTCTGCGGCGGGCGCTCCTATGCTTCGGCCAGGGTCTTCAGCTTCGCCAATCCCTTTTCGAACTCGCGGCCGCACATCTTGTCGCAGTCGATGAAGGTGCCCATGAGCTTCGCGATGTAGGGCTGCGGTCCCTGCATGGCCCAGGTGACGACCGCGGCGTCGCCTTGAGGCTCGACCGTGAATTCGACGGTGTTGTGGCATCGAAACGGCCGTGACATGACCAGCGTCATCGCGACCTTGGAGTTGGGAACGGTATCGGTGATCGCGACGCGCCCGGCGCCGACCTGACGATTGCCGGACCACTCGTAGGCGGCGCCCTTGCCGCGTGGCGCACCGCTGTGCGTCGCCTTCATGGCGGGATCCTTCTCGAACGGCGACCAGGTGCGCTGGGCGTGCAGGTCGTCGATCAGCGGAAAGATCTTGTCCGGCGGCGATTTGATGGTGGTCGCACGCTGAACGCGGAAGGTGTTCGGTTTGGTCGCGGCATAGATGAGAATGGCCGCGAGCAGAACGACGACGGCAATGGCGATGATTTCGATGGTCATGGTTGAACTCCTCTACTTGGTCATGTGGCGTGCGCCGGTTATTTCTCGGCGATGGTTTTCAGGTTGGTCAGGCCGTCGGCGAAGTCGTTGCCGACCATCGCGTCCATGTTGATGAACACCTGCATGACCTTCGAGATCAGCGGCGCCGGGCCGTGCATCTCCCAGGTTACGTTGGTGGTGTCGCCGCTCGGCGCCATGGTGAACTCGGCGATGTTGTGCGCCTCGAACGGACTGATGAAGTCGAGCTTGATGATGATCTTCCATGGCGGGGACGCCTCGACGATTTCCATGCGGCCCTGGCCGACGTTCTTGTTGCCGTGCCACTCGTAGATCGCTCCCTTGCCGCTCGGCGCGCCGCTGTGGGTGCGCTTCATCTCCGGGTCTTTCTTCTCGTAGGGCGACCAGGCGCCCCAGCCGTGCAGGTCGTTGATCAGCGCGTAGATTTTTTCCGGCGGCGCCTTGATGCTGGCCGAGCGCTGCACCCGGAAGGTGTCGGGCTTGGTCGCCATGGCATAGGCGACCACACCGGCGACGGCGACCACCAGGACCACGGCGACGACGGCGATGATCTTGAGGATGACTCGCATGGCTCGCTCCAAAGCGTGCTGGTTGATGACTATTTTTGCGCCTTGGCCAGATAGGCGACCAGCCGCTCGAGCGATCCACCCCAGCCCTGGTTCATGCTGTCGTGCGAGGTGTCGAACATGTTCTGCTCCTCGGCACTCGCATTGTGTGCCTGCCAGCGGATCGTGACCTTGGTCTTGCCGCCCGGCGCGTCCTCGAACGTGAAGATCGAAAACATCTCCAGCGGCCACTTTTCGTGTCCGGGATGCCGCGTGGTGCCGCCGGCCTCATCGGAGAACGAGTTGATGAACACGATGCGCTGCTGCGGCACGATTTCGCGGAACACCATCTTGCCCCACATGACGGCGCCGCTCTTCGCCTTCATGCCGTAGTGATAGGTGCCGCCGGGACGCAGATCCATTTGCGACTTGACCACCGAAAACTCCTTCGGCCCCCACCACTCCTTCATGCGCTCCGGTTCGGTGAACGCACGCCACACCAGCTCGCGCGGCGCATCGAACACACGCGTGAGGACGAAATCGGGCGACGTGCTGGCGGTGTTGGTTTGGCTTTGGCTCATGACGGCATCACTCCTTTCGATTGCTCAAGCGGTTTGGCGGTTCACTTGTCCACCATGATCATCCAGCCAACGCCGAACTTGTCCGCGAGCATGCCGAAGCGCGAGGAGAAGAAGGTCTTGGTCAACGGCATCTGCACCTTGCCGCCCTGGCCGAGCGCGTTGAACACCCGGTCGGCTTCGGCCTCGTCCTTCACGGAGAGCGCCAGCGAAAAGCCTTGGAAGTTAGCCTTGCCGCCGCACTCGCCGTCGGAGGCCATCACCGCCGTGTCGCCGATCAGGACGCAGGCGTGCAGGATCTTCTCCTCCGAGCCGGGCGGCTGCATGCCGGGCTGCGGGTCCGGCATCTCCTTGAAGCGCATCATCATCTCGACCTTGGCGCCGGCCGCCTGCTTGTAGAACTCGATGGCCTCTTCGCAGCGGCCGTCGAAGAACAGGTAGGGCTGAGCTTTCATAGCGTTTCCTTTTTCCCGTGGATGGTGGATGCGGCGCGCTACTTCTTGCGGCCCCGCTTTTTCTCTTTCGGCGCTTTGCTCTGGAGCTTGCGCAGATAGTCTTCCAGGCGGTCGAGCCGCTGCTCCCAAAGCCGGCGATATTCCTCGAGCCATTCGTTGACGTCCTTCAGCGCCTGCGGCTCGATCCGGCAGGGGCGCCATTGCGCCTCGCGGCCGCGCGCGATCAGGCCGGCGTGCTCCAGCACCTTCAGATGCTTCGAGATCGCCGGCATCGACATGTCGAACGGCTCGGCCAGCTCGGTCACGGAACTCTCGCCGAGCGCCAGCCGCGCCAGGATCGCCCGGCGCGTGGGGTCGGCAAGGGCCGCGAACTTGGGGCTGAGGTGGTCGGCAGCCATTTCGTGATTAACCTTCAGGTTAAATAACCTTTCGGTTAAATACAGAAGCGCAGCCCGCCTGTCAAGCGAGCCGCTTAAAGTTTTTCAGATCGGATTTGAGTGGCTCAGCCGCGGCCCATGCGGTGCAGCTTGAGCATCGTATAGACCGCCTGGTTGGCCGGCGTCGGCACGCCGAGCTCGCGGCCGAGCGCAACCACCTTGCCGGCGAGCCAGTCGAGCTCGATGCGGTTGCCGCGTTCGAGGTCGTGCACCATCGACGCCTTCATGGTCTTGGGCGCGGTGAGCGCGAACGTCATCCGCTCGTCGGCGAAATCGGGCGGGATCGCGACGCCATTGGCGCGGCCGACCGCGACCACCTCGCGCATCAGGTTGTGCAGGAACTCGCGGGTCTCGGCATCCTCGAGGATCGGCCCGAGCGGCGAGCGCATCGCCGCGGTGGCGCCGGATATGGCAACCAGGAACACGAACTTCTGCCAGCGCTCGACGTTCATCGCCGGCGACAGCGCGACGTCGATGTTGGCGGCTTTCGCCGCATCGGCGAATTCGACGAGCTTCTGGTCGGCCGCGCCGTCGATCCGGCCGAACACCAAACGCGCGAACTGGCTGGTGTGCGAGATGACGCCCGGCTGCGCCATGACGCTGGCGATATAGGCGCTGCCGCCGACCACGGTGTCGGCGCCGAGGATCGGCTGCAGCCGCTCGACGCTGTCGACGCCGTTCTGGAATGTGATCAGGCGGGTTTGCGGACCGATCATCGGCCGCGCCATCTCCGCGGCCTTCTCGGTGTCCCACAGCTTGACCGCGAACAGCACGATATCGACCGGGCCGACCTCTTTGGGATCGGACGTCGCCTTGGCATCCTTGATGTGGACGTTGCCGTGCGTGCTCTCGATCTTCAGTCCGTTGCTGCGGATCGCGTCGAGCAGCGCGCCGCGGGCGATGAAGCTCACGTCGTGGCCCGCCGCCGCGAGCCGTGCGCCGAAATATCCGCCGACGGCTCCCGCCGCCATCGCCGCAATGCGCATGGTGCGCTCCTTCAGTTGGGCTTGATGCCGGCGGCCTGGATCAGCTTGGCGTTGGATTCCAGCTCGGTCTTCACGTAGGCGTCGAGCGCCGCCGGGTTCAACGGCATCGGGTCGGCGCCGAGCTGCTTGACGCGCGCCGCGATCGCCGGATCGTTCAAGGCTTTGGCGATTTCATCGTGCAGCCGCTGCACGATCGGCCTCGGCGTGCCCGCAGGCGCGAACACCCCGAGCCAGAAGATGTAATCGGAGTTGGCGTAGCCGGCTTCCAGCGTGGTTGGCACGTTCGGCAGCGCGCTGTCGCGCTTGAGGCTCGACACCGCCAGCGCGTCGAGCTTCTTGCCTTCGATCAGCGGCACGACCGAGGGCAGCGGCGAGAAATAGAAATCGATCCGGCCGCCAAGCACCTCGCGCACCGCCTCCGGCGCGCCCTTGAAGGGGACGTGCACCGCCTCGAAGCCGGCGGCGAGACGGAACCGCTCGGCGTTGAGATGGGTCGCGGCGCCGATGCCGCCGGAGCCGTAGGTGATCGAGCCGGGCTTGTCCTTGGCCTTGGCGACGAGATCCTGCACGCTTGCGAACCGGCCAGGCGGCGTCACCAGGGCGTTGGGAAACTGGCCGAGCGGGATGACGCCGGCGAAATCGCGCAGCGTGTCGAACGGCAACTTGGCGAACGTGTTCTGCACGATGGTCTGGATCGAGGAGTTGAGCAGCAGCGTGTAACCGTCCGGATCGGCCTTGGCGGCCTGCGCCATGCCGAGCGTGCCGCCGGCGCCGGGCCGGTTCTCGAACACGAAGGTCTGGCCGAGCTGCTTGCCGACCTGCTCGAACACCGGCCGCCCGATGGTGTCGAGCGAACTGCCGGGCGGGAACGGCAGGATCAGCTTGATCGGCTGGCGCGTCGGCCAGGCTTGCGCCAAGGCCTGTGACAAGGCGGCGTCGGCGATGCCGAGCAGGATGATGGCGGATGCAAGGATGGTGCGGAGCCGCATGGCAAACCCCTTCGCGTGACAGCGAAGGGAGTTACAAAGCAAGCTCGATGGAAAAGCAACAGGCCCGGCGCGAGGGCCGGGCCTGCGGAATGTCGCAACTGGAGCGAGTTAGTAAAGCCGCGAGGCCGACGCGCCGTATTGCATGAACGGACTGGAGTAGCCCGGGCCGCTGGCGACCGGCCGCGGCGCGTAGATCGAAGGCTGCGCCGGTGCCGGCGCGGCCGCGACATCGTCGTTCACGCGGCGGCGGTTCGAGTCGGGCAGCACCACGACCTTGGTGCCGACGTTCACCCGCGCATAGAGATCGACCACGTCTTCGTTGGAGAGACGGATGCAGCCTGACGACACGCGCTGGCCGATGGTCGACGGCGCGTTGGTGCCGTGGATGCGATAGAGCGAATTGCCGAGATACATGGCGCGCGCGCCGAGCGGGTTGCCCTCGCCGCCGGCCATGAAGCGCGGCAGATACGGCTGGCGCGCGATCATCTCCGCCGGCGGATGCCAATCCGGCCACTCGGTCTTGCGCGCGACCGATTGCACGCCGGACCAGGTGAAGCCGTCGCGGCCGACGCCAATGCCGTAACGCACGGCCTGGCCGTTGCCGAGCACGTAATAGAGATAGGTGTTGGGCGTATCGATCACGATCGTGCCCGGCGCCTCGCGGCCCTGGTAGCGGACGATCTGGCGGCGCAGATGCGCCGGAATCACGTCCGATGTTTCCGTGGGCGCGGTGGTCTCGTACTGCGGCATGCGCTGCTCGTAGCGCGGCATGGTCCGCTGCTGCGGCAGGATCTGCTCGAAGATCGAAGCTGGAAACGGCGACGGATCGTTCATCGCCAGCGACTGCGCCAGCGCGGGTCCGCTGCCGATCAGCGTGGCTGCAACGGCGCAAGCTGCGGCGCGCCAGTGACGTGCTGGGTCAGTCATGACACCACTCCCGACATCTCATTCATCTCGTGACACACAACGAATGAAGGCCCGGAAGGGTTCCGTCCTGCAGCGAAGCCCCGGAAATGAAGGCGCCGGCCGGGGGTGTCGCTCCCCGGCCGGCGCTTCGTCGCCTTAAGAACTCACTACAAATTCGCTACAAACTCGCACCCACGCCACTCACGTCGCCACCAGACACGACCAACAACTCAGTAGATGTCCATGCCGCGGGGATAGGCCGCCCGGCGCTCGTTCATCGGCAGCACGACCACCTTGGCGCCGAGTTTCACGCGCTCGTAGAGGTCCTGAACGTCTTCATTGGTGAGGCGGATGCAGCCCGAGGACACCCGCTGGCCGATGGTGCTGGGCGCGTTGGTGCCATGGATGCGGTAGACCGAGCCGGAGAGGTACATGGCGCGCGCGCCGAGCGGGTTGCCGGGGCCGCCGGCCATGAAGCG
>CAMDEB010000064.1 GCA_945893085.1 Rhodoplanes serenus
GAAGTAGCGGGCCACTGAGAGGCGCTCCACTGTCATTCCGGGGCGCACGCGTTAGCGTGCGAGCCCGGAATCCAGAAAACCATAGACGGTGTGGCATCTGGATTCCGGGCCCGCGAGCTTCGCTCGCGTCCCGGAATGACAGCGGAGGATCACTGCGCGGTGATGTTCGCCGCCTTGATGATCGGCCACCAGCGCTCGATCTCGGATTTTTGCAGCGCGCCGAGCGCCTCTGGTGTCTGCTGATCGCGCGCGGCAATCTCCTGGCCCGGGCCCGAGAGACGCGAGCGCACCGCCGGATCGGCCAGCGCCGTCACGACGGCCGCGTTGAGCTTGGCGACGACATCGGGCGGCGTGGCTTTGGGCGCCCACAGCGCCGTCCAGTTCAACGTGTAGAAGCCCGGCAATCCGGCTTCGTCCACGCTCGGGATATCGGGCGCCGAGGACAACCGGCTCTTGGCGGTGACGGCATAGGCCTTGATGCTGCCGGCCCGCGCCGGCGCCATGGCGATGACCGGCGTGATGATCGACATGTCGATCTGTCCCGAGACCACGTCCTGCACCACCTGCGCGCCGCCGCGGTAGGGGATGAACCGCACCTTGGCGCCGGTGAATTTCTCGAAGAAGGCGCCGTAGATGTGCGGCGCGCTGCCGACGCCCGGCACCCCGAACGTCACGCCGTCGGGGTTGGTCTTCACCTCCGCGACCAGACCTTTGAGGTCCGTCGCCGCCATGGTCTTGCGCGCGATGATCAGCCCCGGATTGCTGGAGATCAGGCCGACCGGCGCAAAATCGGCCAGCAGATCGTACGGCAGCGGATAGATCGCGCCGTTGACGACGTGCGTTCCCCAGTTGCCGAGGACGAGCGTGTGGCCGTCCGGCGTTGCGCGCGCCGCGCGCCCGACGCCGGTGCTGCCCGCCGCCCCGCCGACGTTTTCCATGACGACCGGCTGGCCGAGCGTCGCCCGCATGCTTTCGGCGACGATGCGGCCGATGGCGTCGTTCGGCCCGCCGGCCGGGAACGGCACGATCATGATGATGGGGCGAGACGGAAAGACTTGCGCCTGCGCGTTGTTCGAGATGCCTGCAAGCACCGCCAGCGCAGTAGCAAGCAACAACTTTTTCATTTCGTGCTCCGATGCGCGTGGGCCGACCGATGTTTCCAGCGACTGTTGCATAAATTCCCGTCAGCGGTCATCGCTTCGTTTGCAATGAACGAACAGCGGGTGTGGTTGCGATTCCGAATGACGGGCTGTCGACGAGTCTCGTTCTCCTAGCGGTTCGCCACGACGGGTGATTCTTGGCCGCTCGCGGCCAAATGCGCATGCAGCGTCGCCACCACCTGTGCACCTTCGCCGACCGCCGCGGCGACCCGCTTCACCGAACCAGATCGAACGTCGCCGATGGCGAACACGCCCCGGCGGCTGGTTTCCAGCGAACGTCGCTCGTCGGCGATGTCGCGGCCGGTCAGCACAAATCCCTTGGCGTCCAGCATTACGCCGGATCCGAATAGCCAGTTCGTGTTCGGCTCCGCGCCGATGAACAGGAACAAGTGGCGGATCGGTCGCCGCACGTCTTCCCCCGACGTGCCCTGACGCCAGCGGATCGCCTCCAGCATGCCGTCGTTACCGTCCAGGCCGGTGACTTCCGCCTGTGTCACCACCTCGACGTTGTGATATCTACGCCAATTGCATTTCGACCCAATGCAAGCGCCTCAACGAGACTCGTTCCACCACCAACATGTGGGTCCAGAATTAAGTCGCCCGGTTGCGTGAAAGCTTGGATTGCGGCGCGCGCAAATGTTGGGGAGAAGCGAGCGGGGTAACGGTAGAAGTTGTGCGTAAGACCCTTAACAGGGCGCATGTCCCTTGCGCCCTCAATAAGTTGGCGCTCGTCTGTCTCGCAAATGTCCATGAATTTGAGAAGGTGCTTCATAACTAAACATCTCGCTTGCGACTGGAATTTATCGACTTGGAATTTGAGCGCTTCAAAGCCAATTCGATAAGTCGACGTGCTGCCTCCGGCCGAGCGGGCAAGTCTTTCTGTTTGCGGCGCCAATCGTCGACGCGTTTCAAAAGCGCGTCGTCAATTCGGATATTGAGTTGATTGTCTAAACCCATGGTCGCCTGCAAATTCTACGTTGATAGCAATATACCAAAGAATCATGTTGCGCTCAATGCAAGCTGCAAATCGTAAATAAATTGTTAACTACGACGCAGTCTCGCTTCTGCAGAGATGACAGTGCAAGAAGCACCCATGTCCCACCTCCTCGCCATCGACCAGGGCACCACCTCGACGCGCGCGTTCGTGTTCGACGCCGCGCTCGCGCCGGTCGCCGTGGCGCAGCAGGAGCTGAAGCAGATCTTCCCAGGCCCGGGCCTGGTCGAGCACGACCCGGAGGAGATCTGGACCGCGGTGCTGGCCACCGCGCGCGCGGCGATGGCGAAGGCCGGGCTGGCGGCCAAGGACATCGCCGCCATCGGCATCACCAATCAGCGCGAGACCACGATCGTGTGGGACCGCTTGACCGGCAAGCCGATCCACAACGCGATCGTCTGGCAGGATCGCCGCACCGCCGACGCCTGCGAGCGTCTGCGCGGCGAAGGGCTGGAGCCGGAGATCGCGCGCAAGACCGGGCTGCTGCTCGATCCGTATTTTTCGGCGACCAAGATCGGCTGGCTGCTCGACCGCGTCGACGGCGCCCGCGCGGCCGCCGAACAGGGTCGGCTGGCGTTCGGGACCGTGGACAGTTTCCTGCTCTGGCGGCTGACCGGCGGCGCGGTGCATGCCACCGACGCGACCAACGCCTCGCGCACGCTGCTGCTCGATCTTGAGCGCGGTGAGTGGGATGAGCAGCTGCTGGGCACGTTCGGGATTCCGCCTGAGCTGCTGCCGAGCGTGCGTGACAGCGCTGGGCAATTCGGACAAACGGCGCCGGAGCTGTTCGGCGGCGCCATCGCCATTCGCGGCGTCGCCGGCGACCAGCAGGCGGCAACCGTCGGACAGGGCTGCTTTTTTCCGGGGATGATGAAGGCGACCTACGGCACCGGCTGCTTTGCGCTGCTCAACACCGGCGCCGAGCCGGTGCGCTCGCGGCATAAGCTGTTGACCACAATCGCTTATCAGCTTGGGGGCAAACGCACCTACGCGCTCGAGGGCGCGATCTTCATCGCCGGCGCCGCCGTGCAGTGGCTGCGCGATGGTTTGCAAATCATTGAAAAGGCCTCCGAAATCGACGCGCTCGCGGCCCGCGCCAATGCCGCCGAGCGGGTGGTGCTGGTGCCGGCCTTCGTCGGCCTCGGCGCGCCCTATTGGGACGCCCATGCGCGCGGCGCCCTGTTCGGCCTGACGCGCCAGTCCGGCTCCGCCGAGATCGCCAGAGCCGCTTTGGAGTCAGTGGGTTACCAGACCCGGGACCTGCTCGAGGCGATGCGCGCGGACTGGCCGGTGGCGGCGGATACGGTGCTCCGGGTCGACGGCGGCATGACCGCAAGCGACATCACCATGCAATTCCTGGCCGATATCCTCGCCGCTCCCGTCGATCGTCCTGTGGTGATGGAAACCACCGCACTCGGCGCGGCCTATCTCGCCGGCTATGCCGCCGGTGTCTGTCCCGAGCCGGCCGGATTCGCCGCCACCTGGCGCCTCGACCGCCGCTACCAGCCGGCGATGGATGCCGACGAACGCCGCAGCCGATGGACCGAATGGCAAGATGCTGTGCGCCGCACGCGCACGACGCCGGGGTAATCACGCGGTAAATAAATCCTTGCCGCAAAGCTTGCGATTGAATCGACGGTTTTGACGGCGCTGCAATCCGGACGTGGTTTGATGATGCCAGCCTGAGGGTCGGCGCGCGGGGCGCTGGTGGGATCGGCAGTCATGGATTCAAGCGTACCGAAGCACCTGCAATCGCAAATCGAGGCGCTCAAGGTCTTGGTCGTCGACGACGACCATTTCATGCGCAAGGTGGTGCGCACAATGCTCTCCGCCATCGGCGTGCGGACCGTGTTCGAGGCTAGCGACGGTCTCGCCGGGTTGCAGGCCATCCGCGACAACAGCCCGGATCTGGTCATCGTCGATTGGGAGATGCCCAAGGTGGACGGTCCGCAGTTCGTGCGGATCATCCGCTCTCCCGGCGCGTTTCCGATGCCGGACATTCCGATCATCATCCTGACCGGCCACGGCGACCGCTGGCGCGTGATCGAGGCGGCCCGCGTCGGCGTGCACGAATATCTGCTCAAGCCGGTGTCGACCAAGGCGCTGCTCGATCGCGTTGTTTCGGTCCTGACCAAGCCGCGCGCCATGGTGAGCATGGAAGGCTACTACGGGCCGGAACCGCGCAGGCTCGTGATCATCTCCACCAAGCCCGAACTCGACAAGCACGACGACGTCGTGATGCTGAACTGAGAGCTCGGCCGGCCCATTGAGCCATCCCTCGACCGCGTCTATAGCGTGCGGGATGGCGAGGGACGGAACCGGCAACGAGACACTCGGCGGCGCACGGGCGAGCTTCGCTCCGTGGACCGATCCGGCCGCTCGTCCGCTGGTGCGGTTCGAGGCCGTGGCCAAGCGGTTCGGCGTTGTCCCCGCGGTCGACCGGTTGTCCCTCGACATCTATGAAGGCGAATTCTTCGCGCTGCTCGGACCCTCGGGCTGCGGCAAGACCACGCTGCTGCGCCTGCTCGCCGGCTTCGAGCGGCCGAGCGAGGGCCGCATCCTGCTCGATGGCCAGGACATCGCCGACGTGCCGCCGCATCACCGGCCGGTCAACATGATGTTCCAGAGCTACGCGCTGTTCCCGCACTTGACGGTCGCGGGCAACGTCGCCTTCGGGCTGAAGCAGGAGGGATTGCCGAAAGCCGAGATCGATGCCCGGATCGCGGAGATGCTCGCGCTGGTGAAGCTCGAAGGCTTCGAGCAGCGCAAGCCGCATCAGCTCTCCGGCGGCCAGCGCCAGCGCGTGGCGTTGGCCCGCGCACTGGCCAAGCGGCCCCGGGTGTTTCTGCTCGACGAACCGCTCGCCGCGCTCGACCGCAAGCTGCGCGAGGACACGCGCTTCGAATTGACCGATCTGCAGGACAAGCTCGGCCTGACCTTCATCATCGTCACTCACGACCAGGAAGAAGCGATGACGGTGGCCGACCGCATCGGGGTGATGAGCCGCGGCCAGCTGGTTCAGGTGTCGACTCCTTCCGAGCTCTACGAGCAGCCGAATTCGCGCTGGGTCGCCGATTTCATCGGCGACGTCAATCTGATCGAGGGCCGCGTCGCTTCGACCGGACCGCAGGGGACGGAGATCAAGGGCGAGGCCGGCGGACGGCTGCGTGCCGCACAAACGGTCGATGTGCCGCTGGGAACGTTGGTGTGGGTCGCGGTACGGCCGGAAAAGGTTTCGATCGCCGCGGAAACGCCGTCGATGACGACCGAGAACGGCTTCGCCGGGACCGTTCTCGACATCGGCTATCTCGGCGGAGTCTCGATCTACAAGGTCAAGCTCGACAACGGCCTGATCATGAAGGCCGCGGTGGCAAACCGCACCCGTCTGGTCGAACGCCCAATCGGCTCGGGCGATCGGGTGTCGCTGAGCTGGGAGCCAACCGCCAGCGTGGTGCTGACGCGATGAGCGAGACCGGACAACAACGGCCGCCACAACGGCGTTCTTGGGGTTCGCGTCTCGTCGTCCTCGTGCCCGCGTTGTGGCTCGCGGCGTTCTTCCTCGTTCCATTCCTGATCGTGCTCAAGATCAGCCTGTCGCAGACGGCGATCGCACAGCCGCCCTATCTGCCGGTGCTCGATCTCGCCGCCGGCTGGCAAGGCTTCAGGGAGTTCATCGCCGGGCTTTCGCTCGAGAGCTACGCCATGCTGGCCTCGGACAGCCTCTATCTCGCATCCTATCTGCGGAGCCTCGAAATCGCGGCGCTGTCGACGATGATGCTCCTGCTCGTCGGCTACCCGATCGCCTACGGCATCGCGCGGGCGCCGCGCCGGGCGCAGACCGTCCTGGTCATGTTGATTGTGCTGCCGTTCCTGACGGCGTTCCTGATCCGCATCTATGCCTGGATCAATATCCTGCAGCGCGACGGTCTGTTGAACGACATGCTGCTTGCGCTCGGGCTGGTGCGCGAGCCGCTGACATGGCTGTCGACCGACACCGCGATCTATATCGGTATCGTCTACTCCTACCTGCCGTTCATGGTGCTGCCGCTCTACGCCAGCCTGGAGCGGATGGACGAGACGCTGCTGGAGGCCGCCGCCGATCTCGGCTGTCCGTGGTGGAAGGCGTTCTGGCTCGTCACCGTGCCGCTGTCCTTGCCCGGCGTGATCGCGGGCGCGCTGCTCTGCTTCATTCCAATCGCCGGCGAGTTCGTCATCCCCGATCTGCTGGGCGGCTCGGACACGCTGATGATCGGGCAGACGCTGTGGACCGAGTTCTTCGCCAATAAGGATTGGCCGGTGGCCTCCGCCGTCGCCGTCGCGCTGCTGCTGATCCTGCTGGTGCCGATCGTGATCTATCAGCACCTGCAGATGCGCGCATTGGAGGACCGCTGATGCGCCGGGGCCTCTCCGCCTTCAACGTTACCAGCATCGCACTCGGTCTGGCCTTCCTCTATCTGCCGATCGCGATCCTGGTGATCTATTCCTTCAACGCGTCGCGGCTGGTCACGGTCTGGGGCGGCTGGTCGACGCGCTGGTATGTCGCGCTGCTGCACGACAGCGCCATGCTCGACGCGGCGTGGACCAGCCTGCGGATCGCATTCCTGTCGGCGACGGCGGCCACCGTGCTCGGTACGCTCGCCGCGGCCGCTTTGGTGCGCGCCGGCCGTTTCCACGGCCGCACGGCGTTTTCGGCGATGGTCTATGCGCCGTTGGTGATGCCCGAGATCATCACCGGGCTTTCACTGCTGCTGCTGTTCGTCGCGCTTGATGCCGATCGAGGGTTCTGGACCGTGACGCTGGCGCATACCACCGTGACGATGTGCTTCGTCACCATCGTGGTGCAATCGCGGCTGTTGAGCTTCGACACCAGCCTGGAGGAAGCGGCGATGGACCTCGGCGCTCCGCCGCTGCGGGCCTTTCTGACCGTCACCCTGCCGCTGATCTTTCCGGCGGTCGCCGCGGGCTGGATGCTGGCCTTCACGCTGTCGCTCGACGACCTGGTGATCGCGAGCTTCACCACCGGCCCGGGCGCGACCACGCTGCCGATCCGGATCTATTCCGAGGTGCGGCTTGGGGTGAAGCCGGAGATCAATGCGATCTGCACCATCATGATCGCCGTGGTCGCGCTCGGCGTCGTCGCCGCGGCGTTGATCGGCAAGCGCACGGAATTGGCCCGGGTGGGCGCCGATGGACGAGGCGGCTAAGGCGCTAAACCGGCGACCTGTGGCTTTCGGAGACCCCCCGGCGTCCGCTATCGTCGTGTTCTATAGAATTCATCGGGGGGACGCCATCATGCTCAGGATTTCCCGCTTTGCGCTGCTGTTGGCCTCGATTGCCGTCGCCGGGGTGCAGACGGTGTGGTTGCTGCCGACGCCCGCGGCGGCCCAGCCGTCGCAGGCGCAAACGCGCAGCCTTCCCGTCTTCGAGGTCGATCCATCGTGGCCGAAGGTGCCGCCTCAGTTCCGGCTTGGCGACGCATCCAGCATCGGCATCGACGCGCAGGACAATGTCTGGATCCTGCACCGCCCGCGGACGCTGAAGCCCGATCAGGTCGACAAGGCTGCCAAGCCCATCGTCATCTTCGACGCAGGGGGAAATTTCGTCAGGGCTTGGGGCGGGGCCGGCAGTGGCTATGACGGGCCCGAGCGCGAGCACGGCATTCATATCGACCACAAAGGCTTCATCTGGGTCGGAGGAAACAACTGCGCCGACGGGGCGTTGCTCGGACTCAGGCCGGTCGCCGATGACGCCTTGTTGAAGTTCGCGCCGGACGGGAAGTTTGTGATGCAGATCGGTCGCTCCGATCAAAGCAAAGGCAACACCGATACCAACAACGTGCATCGTGCCGCGGACGCATGGGTTCATGCGCCGACCAACGAGGTGTTTGTGGCCGACGGTTACGGCAACACCCGTGTGGTGGTTTTCGACGCGGACAGCGGCGCGTTCAAGCGGATGTGGGGCGCCTTCGGCAACAAACCGACCGGTGCCGATAGCTGCAAGGTCATTTCCCCCAAGACGTTTCCAGATGCCGAGGGTCCGCCGAACTTCAACGTCGTTCACGCTCTCCGCGTGTCCAAAGACGGCATGGTTTACGTGGCGGACCGCGAAAACCGCCGCGTCCAGATGTTCAGCGCCGACGGCAAGTTCGTGAAGCAACTGATCAGGACCGCCGCACCGTTTGCGCGCGATCTGGCTTTTTCCGCTGATCCGGGCCAGCAGTTTCTGTATGTCGGCGCGGAAAAGGATATCGCGGTGGTGGACCGCAAGACGCTCGAAGTCGTCGGCGCGATCCAGGTGCCGGGCATCCTGGGAGCGGGTCATCACATCGCGACCGATTCCAAAGGGAACCTCTACATCGCGCAAACAGCACGAGGACTGCAGAAGCTGGTGTTCAAGGGAATGTCCGCGGCGCCGGACCGATAGCGCAAATCGGGACCGCGCAGATTCGGCCTAATCGCTGCTGCTGCGGCCCGGTGGACGGAACAGATAGGCCAGGAACCAGACCGGCACGATCACCAGCGAGCCGAGCAGCACGTTCGGCAGCGCCCAGGCGACGCCACGGCGCGCCCAGTCCTCCACCCGCTCGTAGGTCAGCCCGAACTGCTGCATCAGCTGATCAATGGTGATGCCGAAATGGGCCAGGATGGTGCCCACCACCAGCGAGGCGATCGCAACCTTGACCAGTGTGCGGATCAGCGGATGCAGCATCCAGGCCTCGTCACCGCCCAGGGTGCGGCGGCAGACTGATTCGTTGCCCGGAGATGATAGTCGAATTGGCGCAATCCCGCCCGAGCGAGTGATGCAGGGCGGTGGGATACGCTGTCTATCGGGCCGGTTGTGCCGGAGCAGTCGCCGCCGGCGGGGGCGGGGCGGGAACCGCGCCGCCGGTCAGCCGCTCGATGGCCGAGCGCACGGTGTCGCGGGTGTTGCGGCCCTTGACCGCGTCGAGCAGCGGGGTCGCCACTGGCGAGCGCAGCATCAGGCTCTGGGTGTTCGGCAGCATGATCGGGTCGTCCCACGGGCCTTGCACCACGAACGGCAGCTCGAACGCCGGCGGAGCGTCGTTGGCGCCGCTGGCGGCCAGCGCCGCCACGCCGCGCAGATCGAATTCCCGTCCCGGGATCGAGGCGGAGCCGGCGAGGCCGAGCCGCACCTTCGATCCTTCGAGGCGGACCTCCTCGACGGTCGCGGTGCCCTGGACGATCTTGACGCCGACCGTCAGCCTCTCGAATGGGGTGCGTCCGTTGCGGAAATCGCCGGCGCCGGACAGCGGCCGCCGCTCGAGCCGCCGCAACAGCTGCTCCACATTGAGTCCGACCAGCGCGCCCTGCCGGCCGATCAGGTTGGCCTGGCCGTTCATGGTCCGGGTCAGGGCGAGCACGCTGCCGCCCGCGGCTTCGATCGTCAACGCCATGTTGCCACGGCCCTCGACCCGCCGGAAATTGAACAGCTCGCCCAGGCAGTTTTCCAGATCGACGTCGGTGAACTGCATCTGCGACCGGAGCTCGGCGCCGATGTCGGACGAGGCCAGCACGATCGAGCCCTTGACGATGCCACCGAAGGCTTGAGCCTCGCCGATCGTCACTGTCAGCCTGCCGCCGCGCAGGTTGGCGGCGACGGCGGTGCGGCCGAGCTTGGCGCGGGCGAGTGTGATGCGCGCGGCCGAGAGCCGCAGATCGAGGTCGAACCCGGTCAGTCCTTCGAGCGCGATTGGCACCCGATTCCAGTCGCGCTCATTGTTGGTGAGCAGGCGAACCGTGGAAACGTAAGGCGTGAGATCGAGCTCTTCGGCGGCCAGCGTGCCTTGCAGCGTTTGCCGTCCGTCGGTTGCGAAGGTGAGAACCCCCTCGGCGGTATTGCCGTCGAGCTCAAGGTTGACGGCGGACAGCCCGATCGTGCCCCCGGAGACGGCAGTCTTGGCCTTGAGCGCGAAGCGGCCGAATCCGCCGCCGGTGAGCGGCTTCATTCCGGCCCAACGCAACGCGTCGCGCAGCGAGGCGGCGTCGGCGGCCAGCGTGCCGTCGATCTTGAGCGTGGGCCGCATGCTCATGGCTCCCTCGAAGGCGAGCTTGAGTGGCGTGCCGTTGAATCGGAGCTTGAGGCCGGAGCGGTCGCCGACCAGCGCGGATGCGAAATCGCTGAGCGTGATCGAGGCATCGACCGGCTCGTCGTGCCACACGAAACGCCCGGTGATGGCGAAGCTCTTGGAAATCGACGGCCAGGCCAGCGCCAGCTCGACGTTGCTCAGGGTCTCGGAGACGCCGCGCGCGGTGTCGCGCAGGACGATGGTGCCGTTGGTCACCCGGATTTCCGAGAACGAGCTGGCATGGGCCGGCCGGTTGGCCTTGGGGCCAAGGACGCGCGCAAGGGTCTGGACCAGCGCGCTCCAGTTGGTGCGTCCGTCCTGACCGAAGGTCACCGTGATGCGCGGACCGATCAGCGCGATATCGGCGATCTCGATGCGGCCGGCAAACAGCGGGAAGAAGCGCAGCCGCGCCGTGAGCCGATCGGTTCCGAGCGCGGGGTCGGCGTCGTCGCCCAGCGTCACGTTGTCGAAGCTCACCGAGCCGGTGGGAAACAGCGAAACCGTGGCATCGCCGCGTAGCACCGGATCGAGCCCGGTCGCATTGCGGATTTCGGCCTTGACCGCCTCGCGAACCGAATCAGCCGAAATCAGCAGCGACATCGCGCTTAGGGCGGCGATGCCGGCCAGCAGGACGGCGGCGATGGTGAGTCCCAGACGCTTGAAGCCGGTGGCCGTGGTCACGGATCATTCCCGATGGATCGGCGCAAAGCCGGTGGCGACTATAGCGGGCGAACTTGAGGGTGCAACTTGTGTGCGCCCTCTGTGACGCTTTCGTGGCCGGCGTTTTCAGCTCGATTTCACGGCCACCTGGTAGGCCGCTTCGGTCTTGGCCTTGATTTCATCAAGGCTGGTGCCGGGGGCGAGCTCGGTCAGCGTCATTCCGCCGCTGCCCTTCTTGTCGATGGTAAACACCCCGAGGTCGGTGATCACCAGGTCGACGACGCCCGCGCCGGTGAGCGGCAGGTTGCAGCGCTTGAGCAGCTTGGCCTCGTTCTTGGCCGAATGCTCCATGACCACGACGACCTTCTTGACCCCGGCCACCAGATCCATGGCGCCGCCCATGCCCTTGACCATCTTGCCGGGGATCATCCAGTTGGCGAGATCGCCGTTTTCCGCGACCTGCATGGCCCCCAGGATCGACAGGTCGATGTGCCCGCCGCGGATCATGGCGAAGCTGTCTGCGGAGGAGAAGAAGCTGGTGGTCGGCAGCTCGGTGATCGTCTGCTTGCCGGCGTTGATGAGATCGGGGTCCTCGTCGCCCTCGTAGGGGAACGGGCCGAACCCGAGCATGCCGTTCTCGCTCTGCAATTGAACGGTCATCCCCTGTGGGATGTAATTTGACACCAGCGTCGGAATGCCGATGCCGAGATTGACGTAAAAGCCGTCGCGCAACTCCTTGGCGGCGCGCTCGGCCATCTGATCGCGGGTCCAGGCCATAGGTCGCTCCTGTTAAGCGCGCTTGCGCACGGTGCGCTGCTCGATGTGCTTCACGGCGTTCGGCACGTGGACGATGCGTTTGACGTAGACGCCGGGCGTGACGATGTGATCCGGATTGATCTCGCCCGGCTGTACCAGGTTCTCGACCTCCGCGACCGTGATCTTGCCCGCGGTCGCCATCATCGGATTGAAGTTGCGGGCGGTCTTCCGGTAGACGAGGTTGCCCTCGGTGTCGGCCTTCCAGGCGTGGACGATCGAGAGATCGGCGACGATGCCCTTTTCCATCACATAGCGCTCGCCGTCGAACTCGCGCTCCTCCTTGCCCTTGGCGATCATCGTGCCGGCGCCGGTCTTGGTGAAGAACGCCGGGATGCCGGCCCCGCCGGCGCGGATGCGCTCGGCGAGCGTGCCCTGCGGGTTGAACTCGATCTCAAGCTCGCCCGCCAGGTACTGCTGCACGAAGGTCTTGTTCTCGCCGACGTAGGACGAAATCATCTTCTTGATCTGCTTGGTGTCGAGGAGAAGGCCCAAGCCGATGCCGTCGACGCCGGCATTGTTGGAGACCACCGTCAGGTTCTTGACGCCCGAGTCCCGGATCGCCTGGATCAGGCTTTCCGGGATGCCGCACAGGCCGAAGCCGCCGGCCATGATGAGCATGCCGTCCTTCAACAGCCCGGCCAGCGCCGCCTTTGCGTCCGGATAGACCTTCTTCATGAAGCCCTGCCTGTCCCTGTGACCCCTGAAACAACAAGCAAGTTCTGTACCCGAGGGGTCGGAACCTGTTCAAGGGTCTTCAGGCCGTCCACCCGCGTGCCGGGGTGACGCCGGCCTGCATCACCTCATCGGCATGGCGCACCATGCGGATCACCGGGACGATGCCGACCAGGACGATCAGCAGCGCCGCGAGCGCGCCCTCCTCGAAATTGCCGCGGGTGGCGAACTGGTAGATGTAGGTCGAGAGCGTCTCGACGTTGAGCGGCCGCAGCAGCAGCGTCGCCGGCAACTCCTTCAGGCAATCGACGAACACCAGCAGCGCCGCGCCCCACAGCGCCGGCCGCATCAGCGGCAGTTGGATCGACCACATCACCCCGCCCGGCCGGGTCCCGACGGTGCGGGCGGCATCGTCCAGCTCGGTCGAGATCCGGGCCAGCCCGGCCTGCGCGAAGCCGGTCGCGATCGCCAGGAAGCGGATCGCGTAGGCAATAACCAGGGCGGCGCTCGATCCGGCCAGCACCAGGCCGACGCCGGTTCCGGCAACGGTGCGGGTGACCCAGTTGAGCGCCTCGTCGAACGTGATGAGCGGGGCCAGCAGCCCGAGCGCCAGCACGGTGCCCGGCAGCGCATAGCCCAGGCCGGCGATGAAGACGCAGGCCACGGCGAACCGCCGGCGGACCAGCCGCAGCGCCAAGGCGACGCCGAAGCCGAGCGCCAGCGTCACCACGGTGGCGCAGCCCGCGATCAGCACCGTGCTGATGGTGTGGCGAAACAGGCTCGGGTCGAAGCCGACCAGCAGGCCGCGCACCACCACCTCGCGGGCGAGATAGACGAACGGCACCAGGAAGCCGAGCGCCAGCGGCAGCAGGCACGCCGCCGCGGCGAGCCAGCCTTTCCCGCCGGCCAGCGCGATGCGCCGGGCGATCCCGGGATGCCGGTCGTGGCCGGTGAACGCCTGCCGGCGCCGGCCGTAGCGTTCGAGCGCGATCAGCCCCGCCACCGCGACCAGCATGACAAAGGCGATCTGCGCCGCGCCAGGCAGGCTGCCGCGGTTGAGCCAGGTGGTGAAGACCGAGAGCGTCAGCGTGCGCACGCCGAGGTACTCGCTGGCGCCGATGTCGTTGAGCGCTTCCAGCAGCGCGAGCGCAAGCCCGGCCGCGATCGCCGGCCGCGCCAGCGGCAGCGTGATGTCGCGCGCGAGCCGCCAGCGGCTGGCGCCGAGCGAGCGCGCCATCTCGATCAGCGTCGCGCTCTGCGATTGGAACATGGCTCGCGTGGCGAGATAGACGTACGGATACAGCACGAATCCCATGACGAAGATCGCGCCGCCGAGCGAGCGCACGTTGGGGAACCAGTAGTCGGAGAACGACGTCCAGCCGAACACGGCGCGCAGCGCCGTCTGCACCGGGCCGATGGCGTCGAGCACGTCGACATAGACATAGGCGACGATGTAGGTCGGGAACGCCAGCGGCAGCGCCAGCAGCCACGTGAAGGCATCGCGCCCGGGAAATTGATAGGCCGTGACGATCCACGCGGTGCCGACGCCCGCAACCGCGGCGATGACCGCCACGCCCGCGAGCAGCAGTAGGGTGTCGATCACGGCCCGCGGCAAGACATAGGCGGCAAGATGCGGCCAGATCTCCGCGTCGCCCTTGAGCGCGATGTGAAGGAGGCCGACGAGCGGGGCGACGACCAGCGCGGCCACGGCAAGCAGGATGAGCGTGGCGATGGGATGCGGCACGAGCCGCGCGAAACGACCCGATGCCGGCGCGTTGGGCAGCTCCGCGGCGGTCATGCTGGAAAAAATCGTTCCCGCCGCGAGGCGGGGACGACGGTTGAACGCGAACTCATGACGTAAGCCGTCAGTTGTCGAAGCCGATCTTGTCGACCAGCGCCGAGGCCTTCTTGCGGTTCGCCGCGATCTGCGCGAGCGGCATCGCGTCTCGCTTGAGCTCGCCATAGCTGGCGATGGTCTTGTTGATCGGCACGCCGGCGCGCATCGGATATTCGTAGGTCAGGTCGGCGTGCATCTGCTGCGCCTGCGGGCTGACCATCCATTCGATAAACTTCGTGGCGTTGGCTTTGTTGGGCGAGGTCTTGATGAGCGCCATGCCCGACACGTTGACGTGGGTGCCGCCGCCCTGGAACGTCGGCAGGATCACCTTGGTCGCTTCCGCCCAGGGCTTACGGGCAGCCTCCTGGTC
>CAMDEB010000065.1 GCA_945893085.1 Rhodoplanes serenus
TGGCGTTGCGCTCCACGGCGATGCTGCTCAAGCCATCGCCGATGACGACCACGACGTCCGGTGCAACCAGCGGCTCCGACAGCTCGGTCTCGCTCTCGGCGGACAGCAACCGCCCGAGATTTGGCTCCCGCAGGAACACCTGCCGGTCCGACGCGGCGCTGCGCACCGTACGAAACGGCCAGCCAGCGCCGGCAATCGCCGCCGTGACACTGTCCACGTCCAGCGGAGCCAGCACCGCATCGCGCGCCCGGGCGTGCGCCGCCTGGAACTCGAGATGCGCCGCCAAGGGCAGCCCGCTGCCGACGCGTCCCAGTCCAATTCGCGCCGGCGTGAGGCTGCGCAGCGCGAGCCAGTTGTCGGGGGGCCGAGCGGGACGATCGTTCATCACGCGGCGCCCGTCGGGAACGGCAGCGCTTCCATGATCCGCTTCGACACGGTTGCGCGGAGTTGACCCGTCTTGTCGGTGATGCCGATCGCCTCCAGCCAGGCTTCGAACTCCGGCGCCGGTTTCAGGCCGAGCAGCTTCCGCACGTAGAGCGCATCGTGGAACGACGTGGTCTGGTAGTTCAGCATCACGTCGTCGGCGCCGGGCACCCCCATGATGAACGTGCAGCCGGCGACCGCGAGCAGGGTGAGAAGCGAATCCACGTCGTCCTGATCCGCCTCGGCATGGTTGGTGTAACAGACGTCGCAACCCATCGGCAGGCCGAGCAGCTTGCCGCAGAAGTGATCCTCGAGTCCGGCGCGCGCGATTTCCTTGCCGTTGAAAAGATATTCCGGACCGATGAAGCCAACCACGGAATTGACCAGCAGCGGCTTGTAGTGGCGGGCGACGGCGTAGCAGCGCGCCTCCAGCGTCTGCTGGTCGACGCCGGCGTGGCCTCCCGACGACAGCTCGCTGCCCTGGCCGGTCTCGAAATACATAAAGTTATTTCCGAGCGTTCCGCGATCCAGCGCCTTCGCGGCGTCGAACGCCTCGTCGAGCACGCCCAGCGAAATGCCGAACGCCCGATTGGCGGCTTCGGTGCCGGCGAGCGACTGGAACACGAGATCGACCGGCGCCGACTGCGCGATCGCAGCGATCGTCGTGGTCACATGCGCAAGCACGCACGACTGGATCGGCGCATCCAGCTTCACGCGCATTTCGTCCAGCATGGACAGCAGCGCGATGACCGTCTGCACATTGTCGGTGGCCGGATTGATGCCGATCACCGCGTCGCCGGCCCCGTACATGAGGCCATCGACGATGCTCGCCGCGATGCCGACCGGGTGATCCGTCGGATGGTTCGGCTGCAGGCGTGTCGACAGCCGGCCCTGCAGGCCGATGGTGTTGCGAAAGCGCGTGATGTTCCTGCATTTGGCAGCAACCGCGATCAGGTCCTGCAGACGCATCAGCTTGCTGACCGCGGCAACCATTTCCGGCGTCAGGCCGGGGCCCAGAGCCGCAAGCGTCGCGGTATCCGCCTCGTCGCCCAGCAGCCAATCGCGAAATTCACCGACGGTCACGCTGCCGACGCGCGCAAATGAATCCGCATCGTGACTGTCGACGATCAGGCGCGTGACCTCGTCCGCCTCATAGGGAACCACCGCCTCGGACAAGAACTGCCGCATTGGCACGTCGGCAAGGGCCATCTGCGCCGCGACCCGCTCGGCGGCGCTCGCCGCGCAAACGCCGGCCAGTTGATCTCCGGAACGCTGCGGCGACGCCTTGGCCAGCAAGGCTTTCATGTCGGGAAAGATGTAGTTCGTTCGATCCAACGTGTGCGCGAAGCGCATCTCGCCCGAACTCCGGAATCCTACGCCGCCAGAATCGGAAGGCTCGCCATTCTGCCTTGTTTCCGCCGATCAGGGGATCAAAAATCCCGCCGCCGTCCGGCCGCGGTCAGCTTGCCGCCGCGTTCGCCGGCTCGGTGAAGCCGGAGATCGTCGTATCGGGATAGAGCGCCTTGAGCTGCGGATAGACCTCGCGCGCGAACGTACGGATGCCGTGCACGGTGTCGTCGTGCTCCAGGAACCCGGCCTGCCCCATGATCAGGAGCTGGCCGTAGCCGCCGACGTGGTTCCAATGTTTCTGGATCTGCTTGAGCACCTGGTCGGGCGTGCCGGCGAACATGGTGCCGGCCTCGATCGCGCCATCGACGGTGCCCTGCTTGGTGCCGTAGGCACTGACGACATTCTGTGCGCCGCGCACGAGCTGCACATTGGCCGCCACCGGCAGGTAGCCGGGCGGATTGGCAAAGTGCGGCGGCACTTTGTTGGAGGTCACATACCACAGCAGCTTCTCCGCGCCGGCCCGCGCCCGCGCCTCGTTCTCGCCGACATAGATCAGCGCCGCATAGGCCAGCCGGTCGATCGGCACGTCCTGGCCGCGTCCCGCCTCGCGCCAGCCGCGCCGGTAGGCCTCGTAGATCCGCTTGGTGGTGTCGAAGCCGGTGAGGAACGTCGCCTGGACATAGCCCTTCGCGCCGACCTGCGCGGCGCCGCCCGGGCTCGTCGTGCTCACCCAGATCGGCGGATGCGGCTGCTGGATCGGCCGCGGCCAGATGTTGATCGCGCGATGGTGGAAGAAGCGGCCTTCGTGGCTGAACGGGCCGTCGCGGTGGGTCCAGGTCTTGACGATCAGGTCGAGCGCCTCCCAGTGGCGCTCGTTCATCCGCACCGGGTTGCTGTTGGCGGGAAGGATTTCGTAGGGCACGCCGCGCACGAAGCCGGCCTCCAGCCGGCCATGCGACAGCACGTCGATCATCGCCATCTCTTCGGCGACGCGCACCGGCTGGCGGCGGTTGGCGATCGGATTGCCGAGAATGAGCAGCCGCGCCTTCTTGCTGAGCCGCGCCAGCGCCGCCAGCATCAGCGGCGCCGCCGGATCGACGCAGGTCGCGGTCTGATGATGCTCGTTGAGCATGATCTCCACGCCCTCGTCCTCGGCGATCAGCCATTCGTCGATGTAGCGGTCGTAGAGCGCCGCGCCCTTCTGCGGATCGTAGATGCGGTTGGGCAGCGAGACGCGGATCGACGGATAGCTGTCGGCGGGCGGCAGATACGGATACGCCGTCTCGCTGAAGTGCCAGGCTCTCATGGCGCCTTCTCCAGGAATTCGAGCACCGCGTTGGCGAGCGCCTGCGGTTGCTCCAGGTGCAGCACATGGCCCGCGGCGGTGATCGTCAGCGTGCGCGAATTCGGCAACAGCTTGGCATAGGCCGCGAGATAATCCGCCGAGACCAGCCCATCGCTCTCGCCGCGCACGAACAGCGCCGGCATGGCGGCGCGGTGCAGCCGGCGCTTGAGCTTCGGATTGTGCATCCAGGGCTCCCAGACCAGCAGCGCCAGCGTCTCGCGATTGCGGAACATGGTCGACAGCTCGTCGTCGGTCAGCTTCGCGAGATCGACCTTCATCTTCGCCGGATCGTGGTAGAGCAGCTTGCTCGCGTCATCCTGCGGCATCGCGAAGATATCCGGGATGTCGAGCTTGTCGGCGCTGCCGACCTTGACGCCCACCGGCCCGACCATGACCAGACGGCGAATGCGCTCCGGCGACTTGGCCGCCATTTCGGCGGCGATCCAGCCGCCGATCGAGCAGCCGACGAAATCGGCCGCATCGAGCTCGAGCCGATCCATCAGCTCGAGATAGATGTGTGCGATGTCATCGACGCTGTCGAGCCACTCCGGCAGGCCCGACCGGCCGAACCCGGGATGCGAGGGCACGATCAGGCGGCGCCGCGCCGCCAGCGGGGGCACGAATTCTTCCTTTGGATTGAAACCCTGGCCGCCGTGCAGCCAGAGCAGCGGGGGCCCCTCCCCGGCCTCGAACACTTCAAGGTCAATTCCGGCAATCTTGATTGTTGTTGTTTTCAAGCACGCTTTCTCCCTGCCTATCGTTCGCCGGGTTTTGGAGGATTGTCAATTTCCGATCGCGGCGATAAGCTATGACGAAATACAACACGTCAGGGTGGGAGGAACGCATGCCGCGAATGCATCTCGGTCTGGTACTGGTCACGTCGCTCGCCTTGATATCCGGCGCACAGTCAGCCGACATCCGCCTGCTGTCGAGCTGGGACAAGACCAATCCTGCGGTCAGCGTCCTGGCCGAACCGTTCGCCAAGGGCGTCGAGGCGGCGACCAAAGGCAACATCAAATTCATCATCAGCGGGCCCGAGACGGTACCGCCGTTCGAGCAGCTTCAGCCCGCCGCGACCGGCGTGTTCCAGATGCTGTTCACGCACGCGATCTATCACTACGGCACGACCGGGCTCGCGGTCGGCATGGATGCGGTGCGCGGCGATCTCGAAGCGCGCCGCAAGTCCGGCATGATCGAGGCGCTGGACAAGCACTATCAGAAACTCGGGCTCAAGGTCGTCGCGGTCGCGATCTCGGCCACCAAGGGCTACCACATCGTGCTGCGCGCGCCGGTCGGTCCCTCGGGCGATCTGCAGGGCCGCAAGATCCGCGGCACGCCGAGCTACCACACCGTGATCGGCATGCTGGGCGCGTCGCCGGTCGTGCTGCCGGGCGGCGAGGTCTATTCCGCGCTGGAGAAGGGCGTGGTCGACGGCGCGGCGTGGCCGGCGTCCGGCGTTCTCGGCATGCGCTGGTACGAGGTCGCCAAGCACATGCTGCGTCCGAGCTTCGGGCTCAGCCACTACCTGTTCCTGATGAACCTCAGCGCCTGGAACCGCCTGACCGACGCCGAGAAAAACATCCTGCTGGCGGAAGGCCGCAAGGCGGAGGAAACCTGGTTCAAGGAATACGACCGCATGGTCCAGGACGAAGAAGCGGCCTTGATCCAGCGCGGAATGCAGGTCACCGAAATGGGCGCGGCGCAGCAGACCAAGGTGCAGGCGGCCTGGGCGCAGGCGCAATGGGACCTGGCGGAGAAGAAGAGCGGCCAGGAGGCCAAGGATCTGCGCGAGATGCTCAAGCGTCAGGGGCTGACCGACTAGGACACGACCAGGGTAGCGAACCGGCGGGCCCGCCATGCAGCCATTCTGGCGGAAGCTCGCAAGCCTGCACGACGCGATCACATCCGCGAGCTTCGCCGGCGCCGCGGCCGTGCTGGCCGCGATCGCCTTCTCGTTCTGCTACGAGGTGACGGCGCGTTATTTCTTCGCGGCTCCAACGAGCTGGGCCAACGCCTTCGTTTCCTATCTGCTGTGCGCCGCGATTTTTCTCGCGGTGCCGGAGCTGACGCGGCGGCGCGCCCACGTCGCCATCAACCTGCTGATCGACCGGCTGTCTCCGAAATCGGCCGTCGTGCTGAACCGCGTGGTCCGCGCGGCCGGCGCCGCGGCCTGCTTGCTCGCCACCTGGATCAGCGGCAATGCAACGCTCGACCAGATCAATCTCGGCATCGACACGATCTCGGCCTATCCGATCCCGAAATGGTGGGTGTCGATCTTCATTCCCTACGGCATGCTGAGCGCGGGCCTGTATTTCCTCCGCGATCTGCTGAGCGACGATGCGGGCGGCGGCAACGCGAGCCTGATGCCATGACGTGGTGGGTCGCGCTGTCGGGCGGGATTGGGCTGCTGCTGGGGCTCTTGTTCCTCGGCATTCCGGTGTTCGTGGCGTTTCTCATCCTCAACGTCGCCGGCATTCTGGTGCTGATGGGACCGGCGGGCTTCGGTCTGTTCGCCAACAGCATCTACACCACCGCGACCACCACCGCGCTCGCGACCGTGCCGCTGTTCATTGTCATGGGCGAGATCCTGTTCCGCTCCGGCGCGATGGAGGCGGTGTTCGACTCGCTCGACCGGCTGGTGGGGCGGATTCGCGGGCGGCAGTACATTCTGTGCATTCTGCTTTCAGCGATCCTCGGCGCGCTGTCGGGCGCCGCCATGGCGGTGGCGGGCCTGCTTGGGCGCTCGCTGTTCCCGGAGATGCGGCGGCGCGGCTACAACACCAAGCTGTCGGCCGGCACGATCCTCGCCGGCGCGTGTCTCGACCCGATCATCCCGCCGAGCATCCTGGCCATTCTCATTGCGACCCTGGCGGAGATTTCGACCGCCGGGCTGCTGATCGCCGGCATCATCCCCGGCCTGCTGCTGATGTGCCTGTTTCTTATTTACGTGATGTACCGGGTGTGGCGTGACCCCTCGCTCGCGCCCGACGTGGTCTCGGACATGGATGACGCGAAGCCGAAGGTCAGCGCGGCCGTGGCGGTCCTTCGCATCTTCCCCTGCGCCTTCGTGTTCTTCATGGTCATGGGGCTGATCATGTTCGGCGTCGCGACGCCCACCGAGGCGGCCGCGACCGGCGTGTTCGGCGCGATCGTGGTCGCCTTCATCTACCGGAAGTTCTCGCTGCAGATGATCGTGCAGTCGCTGACCACCGCCGCGACCGTGTCGGCGCTGTTGCTGGTGATCATGTGCTGCGCGGTCATGTTCAGCCAGTTGCTGACCTTCACCGGCGCGACACGCGCGGTCGCCGAGCTGGTCGCGCATCTCGACATGCCTGCGATCGTCATGCTGCTCGCAATGTTGGCGCTGCCATTCGTGCTGTTCATGTTCCTGGATCAGCTTGCGCTCATGCTGGTGCTGATCCCGATCTATCAGCCGCTGATCAAGCTCTACGCCTTCGATCCGATCTGGTTCTGGACGCTGTTCCTGATCGTCGCCACCGTGGGCGGGCTGACCCCGCCGTTCGGCTACGTGCTGTTCGCGCTCAAGAGCGCGGCGCCGGACCTGTCGACGACGGAGATCTACAGCGCGTCCTGGCCGTTCGTCTGGCTGATCGTGCTCGGCATAGTGATCCTGGTCATTTTCCCCGACCTGGTCACGTTCCTGCCGAACCTCACCCGCCCGCAGTAGCGGCTGACCCGCTCATTTGCGCTCGCTTGGACGCGTGCTGGTCATGTAGTCCTGCATCGCCACGCCGATGTGCAGCGCCACCACCGCCAGCAGACCGCGATCTTTGCCGAGCGGCTCGCCCGCACCCTGGAAGGGATGCGGCGAACACCGGATGCGGCCACGGCCGGGGCGCACTAGGGCTGCGGTCCACGTCAGCCAGCCGAAGTGACTATTTCAAAGGCAGCGATTGCCGCTCGGTGCAGCACGTCGACCCAGTGGCGGTCCCTGGAGCACGGAAGCGATGAAGATGCGGCCTGCAAAATGCTCATCAAGTCAGCATCAATCGGAGGCTTGAAAAGACAGACAGCACATGTGGCGCGGCACTTGCTTGGAACGCGATCAGCAATCGCCTCCTAGAGACAGGATGATCCCATGATCCGCCTTCGCCACCTCGCCACGCTGCTCGCCGGTCTAGGACTTGCTGCCGTCACCTCGTTGCCGGCGGCGAGCCAAACGCTGACCCCGATCAAGTTCACCCTGGATTTCAAATTTCAGGGGATTCACGCCTGGTACTACGTCGCCAAGGAGAAGGGCTACTTCAAGGACGAAGGCATCGACATCACGATCGACCAGGGCGAAGGGTCCGCCGCCACGATCACCAGGATCATGTCGGGCGCCTACGACGCCGGATTCGGCGACATCAATGCGATCATCCAGCAGGCCGCCAACAAGCCAGGCGAGCAGCCGGTGATGGTCTATCAAATCTACAATCGCCCGCCGTTCGTGATCGTCACCAAGGCCAACGGACCGATCAAGACGGTGAAGGACCTCGAAGGCAAAAAGCTTGGTGGCCCAGCGGGCAGCGCGACGCTCCGCCTATTCCCCAACTTCGCCAAGGCCAACGGCATCGATACGTCGAAGATTTCGATGCTGAACATGGCGCCCAACCTGCAGGAGCAGATGCTGATCCAGGATCAGGTCGAGGGCTCGCTGGTGTTCAACGTCACGAGCTACATCAATCTGCTGCAGCAGAAGCAGGACCCCGACAAGGATTACCGCTGGTTCAATTTCGGGGAATATGGACTCGACCTTTATTCGAACGGCGTGATGGTGTCGCAGAAGCTGCTGAAGGAAAATCCCAAGGCCGTTGCCGGCTTGGTCAAGGCGATCAATCGGGCGATCAAGGAAATGGTCGCCAATCCCCAAGCCGGCGTCGCGACGCCGGTGAAGGTCGAACCGCTGCTCAACGCGGCGATCGAGACGAAACGCATTACCTACGCGCTCGGCAACCTGATGAATGCGCCGGAAGCATCCGAAATCGGCATCGGGGATTTGAAGGATGATCGTCTGACCCGCTCGATCGCGGTGATTGCGGAGGCCTACGAACTCAAGAGCCGGCCAGCCGCAAGCGACGTGTTCAACCGTTCGTTCCTGCCTCCCCGAGCCGACCGGCAGATCTCGATCAAAACGAACTAGGCGTCCGGACTCGCGCCATGTCGCCGGATACGCGAGGCGCTCCCGATCAGCTGACGCTGATCCGGGGCGCCCGCGTCTACGATCGCACCCTCGACGTTCATCGTCCCACCGTGCGGGACGTGATTGTCGAGGGCAATCGCATCGCGTCGGTGAGCGCGCCCGATGAGCTTATGGACCGCAAAGCTCGGATCATCGACGATATCGCGCGCAAGCGCCCCGATGTTCGTATCATCGAGGGTAACGACAAGCTGCTCATCCCCGGCCTGGTCAACGCGCACTATCATTCCTACGACGTGCTCGCGAAGGGCCGCTTCGAGGACATTCCCTTCGACGTCTGGGCGCTGCATTCGCAGCCCGCCTATTGGGGAAAGCGGAGCAAGGCCGAGCTGCGGACGCGAACCCTGCTGGGGGCGATGGAATGCCTGCGGCACGGCATCACCACCATCCAGGACATGAACTCGCTCGTGCCGCAGGACGAGGAGACGCTGGACATCATCCTTAGCGCCTACGCCGAGATCGGGGTCCGGGTGGTGTTCTCGATTGCGGTCCGCGACATCGCGGCGCTCGACATCGAGCCGTTCATGCCGCCGAACGTGCCGACCGAAGTATCGGCCATCGTCAGCGGCAAACCCGGCGACGCCAAAGCCGACCTCGCCTTCGTCGAAGCGCAAATCAAGCGGCTTGATCCGTTGCCGCCACGATTGCACTGGGCGCTCAGCCCATCTGGCCCGCAGCGTTGCTCCACCGTCCTGCTCGAGGGCATCGCGGAGCTTTCCGGTCGGTACAAGCTGCCGGTGTTCACCCATGTCTATGAGACCCGTGCCCAGCTCGCCAAGGCGCGGTCGCATTATTCCGATCACGGCGGATCGCTCGTTCGTTACATGGCGGAGCTCGGCCTGCTGACCGAACGGACCACGCTCGCGCACAGCATCTACGTGACCGTTGAAGAGATCGACGAAATTGCGAAGGTCGGCGCCGGCGTAGTTCACAATCCGCTGGCCAATCTCAAGCTCAAGAACGGCGTCGCTCCGCTGCTGCATTTCAAGCGGGCCGGCATCAAGTTGGCGCTGGGATGCGACAATTGCAGTTGCAGCGATTGCCAGAATCTCTTTCAGTCGATGAAGCTGTTCACTCTGCTGGCGGCGGGCATGGACACCGAACCCTCAGGCGTGCTGGCGCAAGACGCCATCGATGCCGCCACGGTCGGCGGCGCGCGGGCGGTCGGGCTTGCCGGCATGGTGGGAGAGATTCGGCCAGGCATGGTGGCCGACCTCGTGCTCATCGATCTGACGGATTTGGCTTATCTGCCGTTCAACAGCGCCGCCCGCCAGCTGGTGTTTTCAGAGACAGGTCGCGGCGTGCACACAGTCATGGTCGATGGCCAAGTGGTGCTCGTCGATGGCCGTCTTACCAAGATTGACGAAAGCACATTTCGTCGCGAGCTCGGCGAGATCATGGAAGCGGTTGATCGAGATTACGAGCAGCTCGCCGCAAAGCAAAAGCCTGCGATTCCCTACCTGCTGCAAGCGAACAAAAACCTGAAGCAGGCAAAGCTCGGCTTGAGCAGACTGGTGTGTGAAGAGCTGGAATAGGGTCGCGCCTCACTGGCGCGAAGCATCTCCCCCCGTGCCAATTCCCGCAGCGCGGACGACGCCGCCCCAACGCACGGTCTCGTCCTTTACGTATTTCCGCACGGCTTCGAGATTTCCACCGCCGGGCAACACATACATTTCGCGGAAACGAGATTGGACCTTGGGACTGGTCAAGACATCGTTGATTGCGTTGTTCAGCTTTTCGAGAATCGGCGCGGGCGTTTTCGGTGGCGCACTGATCGCGTTCCAGGTGTCCGACTCGGCCCCCGGGACACCGGCTTCCGCCAGCGTCGGAATGCCGGGCAGATATTCCAACCGCTTATGGGTTGCGGTCGCCAAGATCCGGGCTTTGTTTTCCCGATGCAGGTCGATCGAGGCCGCAATCTGCGCAAAGGTGATATCGACATGGCCGCCGACAAGGTCGGTGAGCGACGGCGCGGTTCCCTTGTAGGGCACATGCACGAGCTTCGTTCCGGTGATGCGCATGAACAGTTCGGCGGTCAATTGCGCGGCGGTCCCCACGCCCGCCGATGCATACGTCACCTTGCCGGGGTTCGCTTTCAGATATTCCAGCAGCTCCGGCACCGTCTTGGCGGGGAAATTCTGCCGCACCAAAAGGACGTTCGGGGTGTGTGACATCACTCCCACCGGCTCGAACCCCGCCGGATCGAAGTTGAGGCCCTTGTAGAGCAAGTTGGCAATGGTAATCGGGGTCAGCGACGATCCCAACAGCGTGTAGCCATCCGGGGTGGCATTGAACACCATGCCGGCGCCGATGTTGCCGGCCGCGCCGCCGTGGTTTTCGATCACGAACGACTGCCCCAAGATCGGACGCAGACCCTCGGCCACCATTCGAGAGGCGGTGTCGATGCCGCCGCCTGGTGCGACTGCGACAATTAGCCTGACCGACTTGTTGGGATAATCCGTCTGGGCAATGACAGCGCCGCTCGGAACGGACCCGATCAGCGCCAATACCAATGTGACCAACTTGTTCATTGAAGCCTCGTCGCCATGCGTGCCCTTTTCAAATGGCAGCGCGCCAAATCTAAATCACCACTCAACCAATTCATGCCGAGCGATGATACTTTCAACCTGCGTAAACAATACGATAGCAGCTTTGCTGATTGCCGCCGCGTTGACAAGCGCGCATCGGCGCGCGTAGCCTTTGTTGGCACATTCTAAAAAGTGTATGTTGCTTCAATGACGATGAGAGGGCGAGTCTGGAAGTTCGGCGACAACATCAACACCGATCTGATAATGCCGAACGTCGCCTATGAATACCCTCCGCAGGAACAACCGAAGTTCGTCTTCTCCGCAAACCGGCCCGGCTGGTCTGCCGAAGTAAAGAAGGGCGATGTTCTGATCGGCGGGTCCAATTTCGGCACCGGCTCGAGCCGTCCCGCGGCGAAGCAACTCCTGGGTCTCGGTCTCGCAGCGCTCGTCGCCGAGAGTATCAACGGACTGTTTCTCCGCAACTGCGTGAACTACGGATTGCCCGCGTTTTCCTGTCCGGGCGTGTCGGCGCTGTTCGATGAAGGCGATACCGCCGTCATCGACTATGTCGAGCAGGCGATCGCGAACGAGAAGGACAACCGCACGCTGTCAGGCAGCAGGCTGCCTCCGTCCCTGGTCAAGCTGACCCTTTCGGGGGGCATCGTGCCGCTGTTGCGGCAAGAAGGCTTTATCCAATGACTGGAGCGTAAGCGCCCATGGGCATGACCATGGTGCAAAAGATCATGGCCCGTTGTTCGGGGCGGCCGCAGGTGACGGTCGGCGAAATCGTGTCCTGCCGCGTCGATTGGGCCGTGGAGTTCGACCTGCCGTTTGCACGGTCGCACAACCGGCCGGTTCCTCTCAAGGTTTGGGACCCGTCGCGGATCGCGTTGATTTTCGATCACCTGGTTCCGGCGCCGACGATCGTCATGGCCGACGGCCTCAAGGTCGCGCGCGATTTTGCGAAGGCGCAGGGCATCAAGCACTTTTATCCGGAGGGACGACACGGCATCTGCCATCAGGTCATCGCCGAGATGGGATTTGCCCTGCCCGGCGGGTTGCTGGCCTGCGGAGATTCGCACACGTCGGCGAGCGGAGCTTTCAACTGCGCAGCGCGCGGGCTCGGCGCGATGGAGATGCTTTACATCCTATGCAAGGGCGAGACCTGGTTCGAGGTCTGCCCCACGATCCGATACGTTCTCGAAGGCAAGATGCCGGAGGGCGTCTATCCGCGCGACGTGATCCACCACGTCGCCGGCGTCTATGGCGAACACATCAACCAGAACGTCGAGTACGCAGGCCCGGGACTGAAACACCTCGACATCGCGGCGCGACAGACGATCGCCACCATGAGCACCGAGCTCAGCGCCGAGTTCGCCACCTTTGAGTTCGACGAGCAGACCGAGAGCTACCTTAAAGGCCGCGCCAAGGAGCCGTACTCGCCGGTCTATTCCGACAAGGACGCTCGCTTCGTCGACGTGCGGACGATTCATCTGGATCAGATCGAACCGCAGATCGTCATGCCGCACTTCGTCCCGCACAATGTCCGCGCTGTGACGGAGGTTGCCGGTCTCAAGATCGATCAGGCCTTCATCGGCTCCTGCGCCAACGGCCGCATCGAAGACCTGCGGATCGCAGCCCAGATTCTCAAAGGACGATCGGTGCACTCGGACTGTCGGCTGATCATTACTCCGGCGTCAACTCAAGTGGCCATACATGCCGCCCGCGAGGGCTTGATCGAAATCTTTCTTGAAGCCGGCGCGGTCTTCACGAATTCCACCTGCGGTGCATGCAACGGCGGGCATATGGGCCTGATCGGCGCAGGCGAACGTTGCCTCACCTCCAGCACACGCAACTTCAGAGGACGGATGGGCAGCAAGGATGCCGAAATCCTCATGGCGTCGCCGGCAACGGTGGCGGCCTCCGCGATTATGGGTGCGGTCACCGATGCGCGAACGCTGTTTTAGAAAAAGGATTTCTTGACGTGATCGTCGACCTTCGCGTTCGGCCGCCGTTCGGCGGCTATCTGGAGACAGGCATATACAAGGAGCGGAAGCGCACCATCGGCATGGTGGAAGCGCAAGGCTACACGCCCTCGCCTTCGCTGGTGAACGCGAGCTTCGACGCCTTCCTCCACGAATTCGAGCGGTCGAAGGTCGACGTCTGCGTCGTGCCGGGCAGGCATACGACTCCGAGCTACGGCCAGGTCCCGAATGAAGACCTGTCCAACCTCGCGCGCCAGCACCCCGGCAAGTTTCTGTGCTTCGCCGCCGTCGACACAGCCTCGCCGCGAGCGGCCGACCAGCTGGAAGCCGCGGTGCGCGATCTGGGGCTGGCAGGCCTCGTTCTCGACGCCGGCTTCCACGATCCGGCGCAGTATGTCGACGATCCGGCGTTCGAGCCGCTCTACCGCCGCTGTTCGCAGCTTCGGGTGCCGGCGCTGATCACCTACAGCGGCCACGCCGGGCCGGACATCGGTTACGCCGACCCGGTGCGGCTCGATCGCGTGGCCGCCGCATTTCCGGACCTGTCGATCGTGGTGGTGCACGCGGCGTGGCCTTGGATTCCGCAAATCTTCGGCGTGGCGTTCCGGCGGCAGAATGTGTACCTGTCGCCGGACATGTATATGGTCAACATGCCGGGCTCCGGCCTCTACGTCGAAGCCGCCAACGGCGTCTTGCGCGACCGCATGTTCTTCGGTTCGGGGTATCCGTTTCTGCCGCTGGACGACGCCGTTGCATATTACATGCAACTGCCCTTCAAGCCGGATGCGCTGCGGGCGATCATGGGCGAGAATGCCGCGCGGCTTTTCAAGCTCGGCTGAAGCGATATCGGGATACAGAGGAGACGACCTCATGAACGCCGGGGCGAAACTAAAAGCGTTGCTCGACGCGCCAGGGCCCGTCCTGTGTCCCGGCATCTATGACTGCCTGTCGGCGAAGGTCGTCGAGCGCGCCGGATTTCCGTGCGCCATCATCAGCGGCGCGGCGGTCACGGCGAGCCGGCTGGGCTATCCCGACGTCGGCTTGCAGACCATGACCGAAATCCTCGATCAGGCGCGGAATATCGCCCGCTCGGTCGAAATCCCCGTCATCGCCGACGTCGACACCGGCTACGGAAATGCGCTGAACGTGATGCGCACCGTCACCGAGTTCGAGTCGGTCGGCGTCGCCGGCATGTTTTTCGAGGACCAGACCTTCCCCAAGAAGTGCGGCCACTTCGAGGGAACCGACGTCATCCCGATGGAGGAGATGGTCATCAAGGTTCGTGCGGCGCGCGAGGCGAGAAAGACCGACTTCATCATCATCGCGCGCACCGATGCCCGCGCGAAGTACGGACTGGATGAGGCGATCAAGCGCGGCCGCGCCTACGCGGCCGCCGGCGCGGACATGATCTTCATCGAGGCGCTGCTGAGCCGGGAAGACTTGATCGCGGTCGGCAAGGCCATCGACGCGCCGCTGCAAGCCAACATCGTCGAAGGCGGCAAGACGCCGAACATCAACGTCGATGAGCTCTTCGAAATGGGATACAAGCTGATCTCGCATTCGGGAACGCTGCAACGGACGGCGATCACTGCGATGGGCGGAGCGCTCAAGACGTTGAAGGAGGATCGCACCACCGCGGCGCTTTATCCCGACCGGATGTGCGATCTCATCGACCGCAGCGAGCTTCTCGGCCTG
>CAMDEB010000066.1 GCA_945893085.1 Rhodoplanes serenus
GGAAAGCGTGGACGGGCGGCGCCCGCCCTCGCTTCCAACAGGACCAACAAAAGCCGCAGACGATTCAAGATAACTGTCCTTCATGAGGGCCATTCCTTCTCGGTTCCAGTGGACAATGTGGTGTCCAAAGAAACCGGGGCCAGCTCAAAATGTTGCAACGTGAACACAGTTATTGAACTTTCGGACGATTGTGACAACGATGGTTGCACACGGCCCGTGACATGCGCGCCAGAATTTTCACTGGACAGTTTGCGTTTTTTGCTTCCGTGTTAGTTTGCGGAGAATCCAAAGGAGCATGTCATGAGCCAACTCGACGCGGTGCTCGACCGCATCGATCGCGATCTCGATCAGAGTCTCGATCGGCTGTTCGCGCTGCTGCGGATTCAATCCGTCTCCACCGATCCTGCCTATGCAGCGCAATGCCGCGCGGCGGCCGAGCATGTCGCGGCGGATTTGAAGAGCATCGGTTTTGCAACCGAGGTGCGACCGACCGACGGTCATCCGGTGGTGGTGGGAAAGAGCGAGGGCGCCAAAAGCCCCGCCAATGGCTCACTTCCGCACGTTCTGTTCTATGGCCATTACGACGTGCAGCCCGTTGATCCGCTTGAGCTTTGGACCGCGCCACCATTCGAGCCGCGGATCGACACGCTGCCCGACGGGCGCAAGATCATCGTCGCGCGCGGCGCCTGCGACGACAAAGGCCAGGCGATGACCTTCATCGAGGCGTGCCGCGCCTTCAAGGCGGTGACCGGCGCGCTGCCGCTGCCGATCACGGTGATGATCGAAGGCGAAGAAGAATGCGGCTCGAAAAATCTTTTCGGTTTCGTTCGCGACAACGCCGACGAATTCAAGCTTGACCTTGCGCTGGTGTGCGACACCGGCATGTGGGATGCGACGACGCCGTCGATCACCACCTCGCTGCGCGGCCTGGTTTACGAAGAGGTCAAGCTCACCTGCGCCGACCGCGATCTGCACTCCGGCCTGTTCGGCGGCGCGGCGCAGAACCCGATCCGGGTGCTCAGTAAAATTTTAGCGGCGATGCACGACGACCAGGGCCGGGTGACCATTCCCGGGTTCTACGACGGGGTGAAGGACCTGCCGCCCACCATCAAGGCCGACCTCGCCGGGCTCGGCCTGACGGCCGAGAAGTTTCTTGGGCAGGTTGGGCTGAAGGTCCCGGCCGGCGAAAAGGACTACATGTTGATCGAGCAGATCACCACGCGGCCGACCGCCGAAATCAACGGTATCATCGGGGGCTATACCGGCGAGGGAGCGAAGACCGTTCTCCCAGGCAAGGCGTCGGCGAAGGTGTCGTTCCGTCTCGTCGGCCAGCAGGACCCTAAAAAAATCCGCGAAGCCTTCCGCGCGTTCGTGAAGGCGCGGCTGCCGGTCGATTGTACAGTCGAGTTTGCGAATTTCGCGGACTCCGGTGCGCTGCAACTCGACTTCGACAACCCGGCGCTCGACAAGGCGCGCACCGCGCTGGCGCAGGAGTGGGGCAAGAAGGCGGTCACCGTCGGCGCCGGCGGCTCGATCCCGATCGTCGGCGACTTCAAGAGCGTGCTCGGCATGGACTCGCTGATGGTCGGCTTTGCGCTGGACGACGACCGGGTGCATTCGCCGAACGAGAAGTTCGACCTGACCTCGTTCCACAAGGGCACAAGGAGCTGGGCCCGCATCCTGGCGGCCCTGGCGGCCTAGGGATATAAGGTGAGCCGCATGAGGGTGCCGGTGTTCAAGCAACTGACTATTTTCGCCAGCGTCGTGGTCCTGGGCCTGGCCCTGGGCGGCTGCTCGAAGTGCGATATCTTCAAGAACGACCACCGGACGGCCCTGCAAAGCTGCAAATAGCGTCCCGCGGCCCCGCTTAGCCCGAAATCGCCATCAAGCCGGACAGGTCGGGGACCACCGCCGCGGGGGCCCAGTCGTCGTATTCCTCGGGCGCGCGGGCCCGGTTGACCCAGACCGGGCGGAATCCGAACGCCGAGGCGCCCATCACGTCCCAGCGGTTGGATGACACGAACACCACGTCCTCCGGCGCGCAGGAAAATTCCGCCGTCACCATCGCGTAGACCTCCGGCCGCGGTTTGAACATGCGGATGGCGTCGACCGAGAGCACAGCGTCGAGGTCGTCCTTCAGCCCCGCCGTCTCGACCGCCGCCGCCAGCATTTTCGGCGAGCCGTTGGAGAGGATGCCGGTGCGCTCGCCGCGCTCCTTGAGCTGGCGCAGCACGGCGCGGGCGTCGGCGAATGCGTCGAGCGTCAGATAGGCGTCGAGCAGCTTGCCCCGCAGCGCCGGATCGACCGACGGCACCCGGGCGAACGCGAAATCGAGCGCCCGCTGGGTCAGCGTCCAGAATTCCGTGTAATGGCCGGCGAGCGTCAGGGTCCAGGTGTATTCGAGCTGTTTCGCCCGCCAGATTTCGGAGAACCGGTCGGCGTCGGGTCCGGCCGCGGCGCGATGGCGCGCGATCGCCGCGTGGACGTCGAACAGCGTTCCATAGGCGTCGAACACGAACGGCATGGAATGGCTCCGATCAGGAACTTTGATGGGCTTGCCGAAGGCCGCCAGCGTATTGTCTGGTCACAATCCTAGCCTGTCATTGCCGGGCTTGACCCGGCAATCCATCCTTCCTGCAAGAAAGATGGATGCGCGGGTCGAGCCCGCGCATGACGGCCGAGCGGACGGAGAATTCGATGGCCGCGGCGTGGTCAAAGGGCAATTGGTCTAAGACTTGGACCTTCTTCGAAGGTGAATGGCACGAGGGCAACGTACCGCTATGGGGCGTGCGCACGCATGCGATCTGGCTCGGGTCGTCGGTGTTCGACGGCGCGCGCGCCTTCGAGGGCACCACGCCCGACCTCGACCTGCACTGCGCCCGCGTCAACGCCTCGGCCAAGACCATGGGGCTCGATCCGGTGGTTCCGCAGCAGCAATGGCTCGATCTGGTCAAGGACGGCATCAAGCGGTTCGATCCCAACACGCCGCTCTACATCCGACCGATGTACTGGGGCGAGCGCGCCGGCCCGCAGGCCATGCCGCCCGATCCGGACTCCACCCGCTGGTGCCTGTCGATGTACGAGACACCGCTGCGCAAGCCCGACGGGTTCTCGATCACGCTGTCGCCGTTCAAGCGCCCGACGCTCGAAACCGCGCCGGTCGATGCCAAGGCCGGCTGCCTCTATCCGAACAACGCCCGTGCCATGCTCGAGGCGCGCTCGCGCGGCTTCGACAACTGCGTGGTCTGCGACCTGGTCGGCAACGTCGCCGAGCTTGCCAATTCCAACGTCTTCATCGCCAGGGACGGCGCGATCCTCACGCCGATGCCGAACGGCACGTTCCTGAACGGCATCACCCGCCAGCGCGTGATCAAGCTCTTGCGCGGCGCGGGGATCAGCGTGACGGAGACGGTGCTGCGCTATCGCGACCTGGAGAGCGCCGACGAGATCTTCGCCACCGGCAACGCCTCGAAGGTGCTGCCGGTGACGCGCATCGGCGAGCGCGCGCTGCAGCCGGGACCGCTGTATCGCAAGGCGCGCGAGCTCTATTGGGAGTTCGCGCACGCCGGTGGCTAGGCTTGCCCCGGGCGCGGGGCTACACTGGCGGAAACGCCGGCATACGACCGCGCGGACGAGGGAGGCCACCAATGAAACGGCACACGTTCCTTGCGGCACTGACCAGCGTGGCAGTGCTCTCGTTTGCCGCCGGCGCCGCGGCGCAGTCGGCCGACGATTATCCGAACCGCCCGATCCGCATCATCGTGCCGCAAGCGGCCGGGTCCGGAGTGGACCTCCAGGCCCGCGTTCTCGCGCAGAAGATGGGCGAGCTCTGGGGCCACCAGGGCGTCGTGGAGAATCGCCCGGGCGCCAACGCCATCATCGGCATGGAAGCCGGCGCCAGGGCCACGCCCGACGGCTACACGCTGATCTATGCGCCGGTGAGTTCGCTGACGACGAACCAATTCATCTACAAGAAACTGCCCTACGACGCGCTTCGCGACTTCGCCCCGATCACCCAGACCACCGCCAACCCGCTGGGCGCGGTGGCCAGTCCCGCGTCCGGGATCAAGTCGATCAAGGATATCGTCGAGCGGGCCAAGGCGAACCCCGGCCAGATCAACTACGGCTCGTTCGGTATCGGCAACATGACCCATCTGATGGGCGTGCTGCTGTCGCTCGGCGCCGATATCAAGATGACGCATGTGCCCTACCGGGGTCAGACGCCGGCGATCACCGACGTGCTCGGCGGAACGATACCGCTTGCGTTCACGACCACGGCCGGGGTGACGGATCTCGTGGCATCGGGAAAGCTCAACCTGCTCGCCACGTTCGGCCAGGAGCGCGATGAGCAGTTCCCCAACACGCCGACCCCGTACGAAGCGGGCTATAAAAACGTGATCGTGGTCGGCTGGAGTGGCCTGCTCGCGCCGGCCGGCACGCCGCCGCAAATCATCGGCAAGCTGCACGGCGGCATGGCGAGGGCGCTGGCCATGCCTGACGTGAAGGACGCGATCTTGAAACAGGGCTCGAAGGCGGTGAGTAGCAAGAGCCCCGAGGACTTCGCGCGCTACATCAAGGCGGAATCCGAGAAATTTCACCCCGTCATCAAGGCCGCTGGGCTGGAAGGATCGCAGTGAGCGAAACGAACGTGTCCTACGTCAAGAAAACTCACCGCTTCGGATTGCTGACGCCCTCGTCCAACACGACCCAGGAGCCGGAGTTCTCGGCGGCGTTGCCGGAGACGGTCTCGCTGCACACCGGGCGCGTGGCCTATCGCGACATCACCCCGGAAGAGCAGGAGCGTTGCGTCCTGGAGCTCGAGACCGAGAGCCGCAAGCTCGCCGACGCCGAAGTCGGCGTCATCGTGTTTGCGGCGACGGCGCCGACGCTCGCCAAGGGCAAGGGTTACGACCGCGAGCTGATCAAGCGCATGGAAGACGCGTCGGGCCGGCCTGCCACCACGGCCGCGACCGCCTTCGTCGATGCGCTGAGACTGCTCGGCGCCAAGAGGATCGCCATCGGCGCGCCGTGGAGCAAGATCATGGACAAGCCGATGGTCGAATTCATGCAGGCGCACGGGTTTACGGTGGTGCACAGCGAGGTGGTGGGTTTCGTCGCCGCGATCGATCTCGGCCGGGTCGGCCCGGAGACCGCCTACGACCTCGGCCGCAAGACCGACCGGCCGGACGCCGACGCCATCATCATGCCCGGCGGCAACTGGTCGGCGATGCCGGCGGTCGAGCGGCTGGAGCAGGAGCTCGGCAAGCCGGTGCTGTGCAACAACGCCGTCAGTCTTTGGGCGGGCCTGCGGCTGCTCAAGCGAACGGACAGCATCCAGGGCTACGGCCGGCTGCTTCGCGACCACCTTACCGCTTGAACAGCTATTCCGGTTTGATGCCGGCGGCCTTGACGACCTCCGGCCAACGCTTCAGCTCGCTCTTGATGAAGGCGTCGAACTGCTGCGGCGTGCCGCCAACGATCTCGGCGGCCTGCGCTTCCTCTATGGCTTTGCGCACCGCCGGCACCTGCAGAACCTGGTTGAAGATGCCGTTCATGCGCGCGACCAGCGCGGGATCCATGCCGGCCGGCCCGGCGATGCCGTGCCAAACGGTAATGTCGAAATCACGGATCGTCCTACTGGCCGGAGGCGTGTCCGGCAGTTGCGGCATCGGCTTTGACGCGAAGCCGGCAAGCGCGCGCACTCGGCCTTCCTTCACATGGCTCAAGCTGGTCGAAACGGTGAGCGGGGCAACGTCGGTGTCGCCGCGCAGCACCGACGTCAACATCTCCGCGCCCGAGCGATAGACCACGTTGACCATCTCGGTCCCGGCTTGGCTGTTGAGATAGGCCATGAACAGATGCGTCCAATTGCCCACCCCCGCCGCGGCGTAGTTGAACTTGCCCGGTTGCTGCTTCGCGGCGGCCAGGAACTCAGCCAGCGTCGCATAGGGCAGTGTCGCCCGCATCAGAAGGACCGCCGGCAGGTTGGCGACGTGAATGATCGGCGTGAAGGCGGTGTGCGGGTCGTATGGCAGTTTGGTCGTGAGCGCGTGCGCGACCGCGTTGGCGCCGACCTCGGCGAGAAACAGCGTGTAGCCGTCCGGCTTCTCGCGCGCCACGGCGGCCGCGGCGAGGGTGCCGCCGGCGCCGGGCCGGTTCTCCACGATCAGCGGCTGCCCGTTGGCGAATTGCGCGAAGCCGTTCGACAGGTTGCGCGACAGCGTATCGGCCGCACCGCCCGCGCCGACCGTCACCAACAGCCGAACCGGCCGGTCAGGCCATTGCGCCGCCGACTGGGCAAAAGCCGGAACGGCGGTCGCCGCAAGGGCGGCGATCCCGATGATTTGGCGGCGCACAAAGTTGGCGAATGGCATGGCATTCCCCCGGGTATCGAAATTTGTGGCTCTCTTGGTAGCCGCCGGCACCCGCAGGCGCAATCGCCGTCGCGGCGCCGGCGGGTGGATCAGGCTCCTTCAACCTTGATGTTGGCGGCCCGGATCACCTTGGCCCACTTCTCGGTTTCATCGGCCATCAGCTTCCCGTACTCGGCGGGCGAACCGAGCAGCGCGTCGGCGCCCAGATCGGCCAGGCGTGCCTTGATCTTGGGATCGGCCAGCACCGCGTTCATCTCCTTGTTGATCCGGGCGACGATCTCGGCCGGCGTGTTCTTCGGCGCGGCGAGCCCGAACGGCCCGCTCGCCTCATAGCCGGGGACGAAATCGCCGACGGTCGGCAGGTCGGGCAGCAGCGCCGAGCGCCCCGCCGTGGTCACCGCCAGCGGACGGACCTTGCCGCCTTTGATGTGCGGGATCGAGGCCGCCATGGTGTCGAACATGACCTGCACCTGGCCGCCGATCAGGTCGGTCATTGCGCCGGCGGCGCCGCGATACGGCACATGCACCATGTTCACGCCGGTCATCAGCTTGAACAGCTCGCCCGCCATGTGGATGCCGGTGCCGATGCCGGGCGAGGCGAAGTTGAGCTTACCGGGATTGGCTTTCGCGTAGGCGATGAATTCCGGAACCGTCGTGACCGGCACCGACAGATTGACCTCGAGCACGAACGGCACCCGCGCGGTGCCGCCGACCGGCGCGAGGTCGCGGAGAAAATTGGTGGTCAGCTTCTGGTAGAGCGTGTCGTTGACCGAATGCGCCGGAACCACCTGGAGCAGCGTGTAGCCGTCCGGCGGCGACTTCACGACCGCCTCGGTGCCGATGTTGCCGCCGGCGCCCGGCCGGTTCTCGATGAGAACCGATTGGCCGAGCCGCTCCGACAGCCATTGCCCCATCAGCCGGGCGAAGATGTCGGATCCGCTGCCGGGGGCGAAGCCGACGATGATGCGCACCGGCTGCGTCGGGTAGGACTGCGCCCAGGCCGAGCGCGATGCGGCCGGCAGCGCGACGGCGCCCGCGGCGAGTTGCAGAAATCGACGACGACGAAGTTTCATGGCGGCCCCTCTTTGTAGTCTTGCTTCACGATAGCAAATTTAGCCTCCCCAACGTGAACGTATGTGTCGCTGAGCGGTTAAAAAAGCGAACTCCCGGCACGGCCTAATTTCCATTTCGCATCGCGTCGCGCTTGAGCAACTGCCAGGCGTCATCCAGGCGCACCGGCTCCTGCGCCTCGTCCGGCGAGATGTAGGTGATCGGGCTGTTGAACGTCAGCGCGGTCGCCAGCAGCCTTGCGTTCACCAGATTGTAGATCGCCCGCAGCACCACGCGCCGCACGTTGGGCGCGACCACCACGTCGCCGTGGCCGCGCAGCAGGGCGACGTTCTTGTCGCCGAGCGTCGTCGCCAGCGCCTGGCCGGCCGTATTGTTGGCGACCAGCGTGCCGTTGACGATGCCGACGTCGCGGATGTCGAACACCGGCACGCCGCCGATCAGGAACGACGCGGTGTTGGCGATCGGCCGCAGCGGCACCTTGGTGACGCTGAACGGAATGACCGTGGACGAATGGCTATGCACCACCGCGTTGACGTCGGGCCGCGCCTTGTAGACCTGGCCGTGGATGAAGCGCTCGAGGAACACGCGGCGGTCGCGCTGATCGACCGGATTGGAATCGAGATCGAACTCCATGATGTCGCCTGAGGTCACCAGCGCCGGCGCCAGCGCGCGCGCCAGCAAATAGCGCTCGGGATTGCCGGGATGGCGCATGCTGACATGGCCGAACGCATCGAGCACCCCCTGGTCGGCGAGGATGCGGCTCGCGGTGACGAGATCGTCGAGCAGCGCGGCGTCGATCGGTCGGGCGGATGACGGCGAGGGCTCACTCACGGCGCCTGATGTCCTTTCAGGTCAATCGATCCGGAAACCGGTCGACGCCACCACCGGCGCCCATTTCTGCATCTCGCTCGCCATCAGGGTCGCGAAGTCCTGCGGCGATCCGCTCGCCAGTCCGAACCCGACCCTGGTGATGCCGGCCGACAGCTCGGCGGTCTTCAGGCTCTCGTTCACCTCGGCGTTGATTTTGGTCACGACGCCAGCCGGCGTTCCGGCCGGGCCGAGGATCCCGTAGTAGGTCACCGCGGTCACGCTGGGCAGCCCGCTCTCGATCATGGTCGGCACGTCAGGCAGGTCGGCGTAGCGCGTCGGACTGGTGGTGGCGAGCGCGCGCAGCTTGCCCTCCCGGATCAACGGCGCCAGCGTTGCAGGCGTCCCGAAGTTCATGTGGATGCGGCCGCCGAGGATGTCGGGCACCGCCTGCGCGCCGCCGCGATAGGGAATGCTGGCGATGTCGGTCGCGGTGGCGACCTTGAACATCTCGCCCACCAGGTGCGGCAGTGTGCCCTGGCCGAAGCCGAAGCTCAGCTTGCCCGGGTTCGCCTTGGCGTAGGCGATGAACTCCTGGATGGTGTTTGCCGGCACGGCGGGCGAGATCACCAGGATCAGCGACGACGTGCCCATCATCGCGATCGGCACGAAATCCTTGATCGGATCGTAGCTGGCGCTACGGCTCGCGAGCGGCGCGATCAGATGCGCCGGCGTGTTGGAATAGAGCAGCGTGTAGCCGTCGGGCTCCGCGGTCAGCACCGCCTTGACGCCGATCGCGGTGCCGCCGCCGGGGCGGTTTTCGATGATCACCGACTGCCGCAGGCGCGCCGACAGGGGCGGCGCGATGAGGCGGGCGAGCACGTCGTTCGGCGAACCGGCGGTGTAGGGCAGGATCAGCTTGACCGGCTTGTCGGGATAGCTCTGCGAATGCGCGCTGCCGCTATATCCGATGCCGAGCCAGACGAGGGCCGACAGCAGCGTTCGAGTGGTGGTCATCGTGCCTCCCGCCGTCCGGAACCCGGCGGCTATCAGAGGCGTCCCCGCGCGGCGGATCAAGGGGTGTTTAGGGCGTTGATCATCAACGCGCGCGTGTCGCGATCCAGATGACATGCCGCGCACCGCCACGTGAGCCGTTGGCGCGCACCTTGACCTCCTCTTCGTCAAAACCGCTCTTGCGAAGCCGTTGGGTGAATTTCTGACTCGGCCCCGACGACCAGACGGCAAATACGCCGCCGGGACGTAGCGCCGCGCGCGCGATGCTCAATCCCTCCAGGCCATAGAGGACATCATTGGCTTTTCGGGACAGTCCCTCCGGACCGTTATCGACATCGAGCAGGATCGCATCGAAACTCGACACGCCAGACCGGATCAGTTGGCCGACATCGGCTTCGCGGATGCTGACGCGGGGATCGTCCAGGCTGTTTCCGAACACCTCCGCCATCGAACCCCGGGCCCATGCCAAAACCGCCGGCACCAGCTCAGCCACGACGATCCGGGCATCCGGTCCGAGCGCGCCAAGCGCGGCGCGAAGCGTGAAGCCCATGCCCAATCCGCCAATCAATATCCGCGGACTCTTGCAAGATCGAATTCTCTCGCAGGCGATCGTCGCCAGCGCCTGCTCGGAACCGCCGAGGCGGCTGTTCATCAGTTCGTTGTGACCCAGCCGGATTGAAAATTCCGCGCCACGCCGCATGAGGCGCAGTTCGCCTCCGCCGGGAACATGTGCCGTGTCGACAAGAGACCACGGAATCACGGATGGCTCGCTAACAAGCGGGAGAGCAAATGGTCGCCGCGCCGTGAGGCGTTTCAATCCGCTGCATGCTCGGCTATCGCTTTTTCTTTTTCTTGGTCGTCGTCTTTTTCTTGGCGAAAATATCGTTCCAGTTGTCTTTGTAGGCTTGAGTAACAGCCTTCTGACCTTCACCGCGACTGTACCTCGGTGCGGCTGCGGCCTTCTCGCCGTCCGCAGCCTTGGATGGCTCTGCCGCTGGCGTGGACGGCTCTGCGCTCGGTGTTTTTGTGTCTTTTGGTGCCGCCTCTGCTTTTGGTGGGGCCTCTGCTTTTGGCGCCGGAGTGGTTTTGGTTTTCTTGTCGTCGCTGGCCATCATCGTTCCCAATGCAAAATGTTTGATCGGCCTGACATGCCGCCGCCATGACACCAGCGGTGGCTAGAGATACGCCTTGCGGTGCGAGGGACGCAAGGCTCGCACCCGCCTCACCGCGGCGCAGGCACCTGCATCCGCTCGTCGCGCTCGACCGGCGGAATGGTGAAGAGGTCTTGCACGGTGCGGCCGCGAATGTCGTAGGCCCGAGCGAACGTCACGCCGGCGCGCTCGACCTCCGCCAGCAGCGGCGCATCCAGCCTGGCGCAATAGAATGCGCCGAGCATCAGCGCGAAGTCGGCGCCCTTGGGATCCCAGGTCGGTTCGAACTGTTCGCCGAGCGCGGCCACGGCCGGCGGATGCGGGCCGCACACCGCGATCTTCCATTTGCGTCCGGAAGGCGGCTGCTCGCCGCGCTCTGCGAGCTTGGCCCGCAACGCCTCGCCCGCCTGTTTGAACGACAGCCCCCAGTAGTCGAGCATGTAGCGGCTATCGGCCGCGCGCGCGCCGCCGGCGAGACGATTGAAGTGCACGTATTCATACGGATGCAGCCGCGCCATCTCGACCACTGGCGACGCGATACCGGCAACGAAGACGGCAGCGAAGACCGCAACACGGCCGAAGCGGTGCAGGCGCTCGGCGATCCAATTCGCCGCGAACCCGCCCAACACCGCGAGCGGCGGAATGACGAAGATGAAATGCCGGATGCCGTTGTACATCGCCGGCCGGGTGATGACCGCCACCACGATCGGCAGGATGGCGGCGAGCGTCACGCTGAGGAACACCGCGCGGCGTTGCGGCGTAACATCCGGCCCACACACGACCATCAGCGCGCCGACGATTCCCGCGCTGCCCAACGCTAGAAAAATCTCCGGCATCTGCAACAGCAGCAGCGTCGGCACGTAAGTGCGCGGCATGTCCGGCACGGCGACCAATGCGCCGGCGAAAAGCTCCTGCCACGGCTGCTCAAAGAAGTTGGCGAAGTAACCAATCGCCCGCGGCAAATTGAGCGGGCTGAGCGCGACCCAGGGCCAGATGAGCACCATCAACAGACAGGCCATGAGCAGGCCGGGCAGCAGCGAGAAAGTAAAGTATGCGAGGCGGCCCATGGCGGCGCGGAAGCCGGCGACGCGGGCGTCCAGGCTCACGATCAGCAGCACGGCCGCCAATCCGTAGAGCACGCCGAAGCCGCCCATGATGCGTGAGCCGACCGCGAGGCCGAGCCCGGCACCGATGAGCAGCGTGCTCATGGGCGACGGCTGCGGATACTCCTCCAGCACCCGCACCAGCCCGAGCAGGAACACCGCCATCGCCACCGCGAACGGCACATCCTTCGGGTTCATGAACATGTGCCCGTAGTACAGCGAGCAGGTCGCGAGCAGCATGAGCGCGACCAGGCCCGCACGAGCACCGCCGATCCGCCGCCCAAGCCGCCAGGTGGCAAACAGTCCAATCAGCCCGACCAAAGCGCCCGCAAGCCGCCGCGTTTCAAACAGATCGAACGGCAGGACCTTCGCCAGCAGCGCCGCGGCCATGTCGAAGCCGCCGCCGTACATGTAGAGATTGACGAACGAGAGCGCGCGAGTGTCGCGAAAGCCCGATGAGTAGAGGCTGAGCAGCAGCTCACCGTGCTGCGAATGGGTGAAGTCGTCCCAACCGAGCCCATGGTCGCGGAACGTCAGAACCGCGATGACAGCAATAACCGCAAGAACGCCAACCGCCATCGCGTCAAAGGCGCGATCGTCTGGCCATGTCCTGGATTGAGCCACAAGCATCGCCGCGATTATGGGGGGATTCCGCAAGCCGCCCAAATGCGAAGCGGGGCCGAATGGCCCCGCTTGCTCAGGTGGCGATTGTGTAAGCCGTGCGAACTACTTGCTCGCCGCGCCGTACATCTCGTCGACGTAGTCCCAGTTCACCAGGTTTTCCCAGAACGCCTTGAGATAGTCGGGCCGGCGGTTGCGGTAGTCGATGTAATAGGAGTGCTCCCACACGTCGCAGCCGAGGATCGGCTTCGCGCCCTGCACCAGCGGGCTTTCGCCATTGGCGGTCTTGGCGATGACCAGCTTGCCGTCCTTCACCGCGATCCAGGCCCAGCCGGAGCCGAACTGGGTCACGCCGGCCTGGATGAAATCCTCCTTGGCCTTGGCGACGCCGCCGAGATCGCTGTCGATCTTGGCCTTCAGTCCGCCCGGGATCTTATCCCCGCCGCCATTCGGCTTCATCCACTTCCAGAAGTGCATGTGGTTGTAGTGCTGGCCGGCGTTGTTGAAGAGGCCGGCGTTCTTGCCGTGCGAGCCCTGCACGATCTCCTCCAGCGACTTGTTCTCCCACTCGGTGCCCTTGAGCAGGTTATTGCCGTTGTTGACGTAGGCGAGGTGGTGCTTGTCGTGATGGAACTCCAGCGTCTCCTTCGACATGTAGGGGGCGAGCGCATCGTGCGAATAGGGCAGGTCGGGCAACGAGAACGCCATGGGATGTCTCCTCGGGATGCAAAACCGGTGGGATACAATGAATTTCGACGGCTGCGACCGGCACGCAACGGGCCTTACGTCTTAATTAGGCGCTGCGGCGCATCAGGGCAACGCCGATCCCGGAGGAATAAGGCCGGGCGGCATTTCGGGCGATTCCGGCCGGATCGCCGTCCCGCCCGGTCCAACAGCGTTAATGAAACGTAGATTTGCACCCGATATGATGTGAACTAGGGTTCTTGTGGAGGGTCGGCCGGCCGCCGCAATTGTGGGCAGTGCCGGGTCCGTCGCCCTTACACGCGTTAGGGGACGTAAGCGTATGTATGTCGTGTTGTTGGGAATTGGCCTGGTGATGGCCGCTGTCGGCTTCGTGACCATCGGATTTGGTATTCCGATCAATGCCTTCAGCCTGGGAAACACGCTCATTCTCGCCGGTACCACCTCGGTCGTCGGCGGGCTGGTCCTGATCGGGCTTGCCGCCGCGGTGCGGCAATTGGTGCGGATCGCCGAAGCCCTGAGCGGCCGGCCGATGGCCCGCCCGGCCCGGCCGGTGGACGCCGCCGAACCGATGGTCCCGCCGGTGGCGCGAGCCAATCCAACGCCGGCCCGCGCTATGCCGCCCAAGCCGGTCGAGGCCACCATCCCGTTGCCGGTCAGGCCGGCCGAACCCGCGATGCCGATGCCGCCCAAGCCGAGCGAGGCGATGCCGCAGCCGGCCGAAGCGCGTCTCGCTGAGCCGCGTTTCCCGGTCGCCGCGACTGCAGCGCCGGCGCCGCTCGATTGGCTGCGTCCGAAATCCAAGATCTCCGGCACTATGACCTCCGGCAACACCGAGCCGCCGGTTGTCGAGCTGGCGGACGAGGCCCCGCTGTCGCCGCGCTCTTCGCCGCGCACGCCGTTTTCGCCGCCGATGGCCGAACCCGCGTTCGAACCGAAGGCGTGGTCGCCAAGCCGCACCGATGAGCCATCCGACGCCAATTCGCTGTCGCGACCCGATCGGGTGGCTCGGCTTTCGCCATCGAGCGATCGCAAGGAGACCGGCCTGTTCGACGCGGCCTGGCCCGATCGGTCATCTCCGGCGGGCGAACCCGCCCAGCGCGAGAGCAGAGCGGAACCGGACACGTCTCGCGAGGAACCGGCTGAAAATAAGCACGGCGAAATGCAATTCGCGCCGTCCGCCGAACGGCCGCCGGCCATTCTCAAGGCCGGCGTGATCGACGGAATGCCCTACACGCTCTACGCCGACGGTTCGATCGAGGCGGAGCTGCCGACGGGCACCGTGAAGTTCGCCTCGGTGGATGCGTTGCGCGCGCACCTCGAGCACAACGACTGACGCCGCAAGCTTTAGGTTCGCTGATGGTTTGACGCCGGTTGCCCCGCAACCGGCGTCGTTATTTTTCGCTGTCCTTCGGCACGAAGTTCAACGCCGTGCCGTTCATGCAGTAGCGCTGCCCGGTCGGCTTGGGTCCATCGGGAAACACGTGTCCGAGATGGGTGTCGCAGTTCGCGCAACGCACCTCGGTGCGCCGCATGAAGAACCCGCGGTCGCTGTGCTCGCTCACCGCTTCGCTGCCGGCCGGCGCATAGAAGCTC